>NZ_SMNY01000218.1:0-734 GCF_004353535.1 Cupriavidus sp. L7L | reverse complement strand
CGATCTGGAGGAGGTGAAGCGCCTGCTCGCCGATATCGAAGCCGACGTCAAGCCGCAGATCATGCCGTACTACTACTGCGACGGCCCCAACGGCGAGAAAGGGAAATGGACGCACGTGCCGACCAAGCATGTGATGCCCGCCGACTTTGATCCGCTCAGCCTGACCCAAGAGCAGCGGCGCGAGTACAGTTACGAAGGCCCGGAGATCATTTACGCCTTCTGGGCCAAGCACGGCCCGTGTCAGGTGACCGGCTGCGGCCACCGGACGCCGATCATGAGCAACCCGGTGATGGCGGTAAAAACCATCAGCGTCAAGCATTGGGAGCACAGCTGCAGCAAGTGCGGCGGCGAGTTCCACGTCGAGGAAGACGCCGCGCGGATGGCTCCTGACGTGCCGCTCTACGTGGCCCCGTCTGAGCATCCGTTCTCTGTGCTCGACAGGAAGAAGGGGGTCGTGTGTCCTCACTGCGGCCACACTGCGCTTGTGAATCTAGGCAATCCCAAAAAGCCGAATAAAAAAGTCGAGCTGAGCCTGCTAGTGCTTCCGCAATGGCTCGCGGGCAGTCCCAAGCAGGATGCGAACAGTCAGCCTTTTGGGGGTACGGCACAGGATGACGCCGTTTCTACAGAGCGGTGGGCTAGTGAACGTGCCCGCAGAGTCTCTCTGGTTGAGGTGCGTGGATCTTTGCCATCAAGCCTTGAACATGAAAAAACGCAAATAAGTACCGCCCAAG
>NZ_SMNY01000217.1:0-942 GCF_004353535.1 Cupriavidus sp. L7L | reverse complement strand
ATAGATGGGTGAAGCCAGACGTCGCGGTAGTCGCGATCAGCGTGTGCGGGTCGCTGTGTCATCGCAGCCCACTCCTGAATCCATAAGTGCCAGCATGGGGTTTCCGGAGTCATGCAAGTTCGTGGGATATGTCGTGCATCTTCCCGACAGCGACGAATTTGTCGTAAGTGCTAGTGAACCACAGCCCGGCGTCATGTTCTACGAGTACGCGGTCACCCCCGGCCTTGCCAAGGTATATCCGAATTTCCGCTCGGCCCTCAAGGTAGTTGACGGCATCCAGAAACATCGAACGGTCGTCGCCTACCTCTTTGATCACGGCACGCAGTGGCTGGTTGGCTTCCAGGGCGGGGAGGCCGAACGGCAAACAGCGTGAAAGAAAACGCCCCGGCGCCCGGACAATTGAAAGAATGATCCGCCTCAGTTATGTCACCCAAGTACGAGTGCGCGATCAAGGCGTTGTCCCGCGTTTCTGTAGGTTACGGAGTTGATTTCTTGTCGCCTCTTGTTCCGCATTCATCTGATCCCAAAAGCGGCGGTTGAAATCCAGTTGCTGATCAACAGCGTCCCGCGGATTCCGTTGAGCTGCGACGCATGGCACTTTTGCTCCGGGTGAGACGCGAACGGTTAGTTCCTGGCCGAGAGACTCAAAGGTGGCAATCCAAATGCTTAGCCGCTCGTCGGCAAGAATAAGCGCTGCAGCGGTGGTATTGGTCGCGAAGGGGAAAATCCGGCCCATTGTTCGAACACAAGACTGTCCGAGCTTGACGATCATTCCATCCGCACCATCGGCGCCTTCAACTTTCTCAAGCTTTCCCACACCCACAATGGTCTTGCCAAGCATCGCGGCGGCGTCACCATTCACAGATGCAAATTCCGCGGCATTTGCTGCGAGCGAGAGACCTACGCTAAAAGAGACCGCGAGAGAAAGTTGTACCGCCCGCT
>NZ_SMNY01000216.1:0-940 GCF_004353535.1 Cupriavidus sp. L7L | reverse complement strand
GCCATCCCGCTTCCGCCCGGGTCCGGACCCTGCTTCCTCGAGATGGCCCGCGAGCACCGCGGCCTGAAGCCTATTTTGGTCGGTGCCAGACCTTTTGCTTCCCGCGCTCGGCTGACTACTGCCCGGTGATACCGGCCTGCGAGGTCGTCCCGCTCGGTTGCCACCCGGCGTGGCCACGCTGCTCGCCTTCAACCCTGCCGGAGTCGTCCGGATTGGGTGCTGGCCATTGCGCGGATGCTGCCGTGGCGGCTGGTCACTGAGCGTCGGTCACTGCCTGGTGGGTTGCTGTTTTTGCCGTTGCCTGCCGATGCGGGTTGCGATTCTGGAAGATTCCGTTACTCGGATTGGTATCGGCGGCGGCTATGTTTGCACATAGCCGCGTTACACGAGCGCTCGCTGCGTCGTGTAACAGGCGTTCGGTGTCGGAATCCTAGCAGATACCTTGTGCGGGCGGAATCGAATGTCGTGTTTTCGGCACAGGTGGGTTCAGGTGGAGGTTGCAACCGGCTTCGGCGTGACCTGGATGAGGTGAGCAGCATGGTGTCGGGCCTTGAGCCGAAGGCTAAACGCACGCGCTTCACTCAACGTGTGAACTCGCAAGGAGATGTCGTGCGCCCAATCCTGGCCTGTCGCTGTGCCTGCTGCTGTCCTCAGATGTTGCCCGCCCCCAGACCGATTGCCCCCGCGTTCCGGGCTGCCTACAACGCCATCGTGTTGCTCTCGTGCAGCAAGGGAATGCTGCGCTAATCCGTGTTCGTCAGATGCAAACGCCGGCTTGCGGGCCGGCGCTTCGCTGGCATGGCAATCGAGCTGACAATACGGCCTGTTACCGAGCATTTTGAAATGCTCGGTAACAGGCGCTAGCGACTGCACTTAATGGACGTACTAGGCGCGTCCATCCTCGAAATGCCTGCAGCGCTCTTGCTATTTGTTGCCTTGC
>NZ_SMNY01000215.1:0-1096 GCF_004353535.1 Cupriavidus sp. L7L | reverse complement strand
CCGGGCACGACCCTCGATGGCACCCCACTCCTTGCCATTCAGAATGCGTTCGTGTGTGGTGTAGCCCAGATCGCGAAGCTGAGATCGGAGAATGCTGGCCGAGGCCGTATTCGCGTAGGTCGGCACATTCTCGATAGTCACAATGGCCGGAGCGGCTTTGTTGAGGATCACGAGAGCCGCGACGACCAGGTGACCTACTTCCGGATGCGCCTCCGGATGCTTGAGCCCGCGCTTGGCCGTGCCCGCACGACTCGCCCCCGAGCAAGGAATACCGGCCTCCAGAATCTCCACCTTCGGAACGTGGGCCAGGCCTCGATCATCGAATGCCAGCTCCTGCATGGGTGCGGCCAGCGGAACTGTATCGTCTGACCAGGCATCATTGAACTCAGACGCGTGCTCAAGTAGCTCGGGGCGGATCTCGTTGGCGAATTCGAGCTTCGCCCTGAGCCCTGCCCGCTGCAGGCCGGCATGGATGGCATGCGACATGATTCCGCCGCCGTGCGAGATGCTGCCGATGCGCAGCGGCTCGCCATTCTCCAGGCGCGATCTCAGGCGGTGCAGGCGCTCTTGCTTCTTCAGCTCGGATGCCAGCGGCAGCAGGTAGATCTGGCCGTCCTTGACCACCATCCGAATCGCAGCCATGCCATCGAACGCAGCCAGCAGTTGGTTGCTGTTCAGGTCGATCACGGGCGTAGTGCGCGAGCGAACCTGCTTCGGGGTCACGGTGCGAGTCCCGTCTTTGCTCAGCGTGAGTACCACGCTCTTGCCCTTCACTTCAACCTCGTAGCTCTGCCCCGGCGCGAAGCCGGCACGCTCCAGCTCGAGTCCCTGAAGCCAAACACGCGGCTTGCCGCGGTTGGCACCAATCGTCTTGATGAAATAGCCGTCCATGGGTGTTTTTGGTGGGTCAGTGGATCTTTTCGTAGCGGCTGATGGACTCGACATTGCTGCCGAGCATTCTTTCCGTGGCGAACTTGAGGGATTCGAGGCGGGCAGCGCTTGACGATCCGGACCAGATCTTGCGGGGCATGGATCTCGTCAGTCGACGGACTGCTTTGACCAGTGCTTCTTCGCTGTCGAACTGGCGACCGTGGAG
>NZ_SMNY01000214.1:0-1491 GCF_004353535.1 Cupriavidus sp. L7L | reverse complement strand
GGCGATGTCGGTCCGCGACAATCTGCCTGCCAGCCAGCAGGAGATCGTTCGGGTTGCCGCTAGCGTGGGAGGCAACCCATCCGCGGCCTCCGCCTTGCGCGAAGATCTCATGCGGGAGCCGGATCCGACGAAGGGGCGCCTGCGCGCCATGCGCGCGCAGGCGCTCGCGCAGGCCAAGCCGGCATCCGCCCCGGGAACGGTCTCCGAGACAGTAAAGGACCGCATGGCGATGGCGTCCGGTCTCGCGGCCTGCCTTCTGGTGGTTGGCGGACGCATCTTGGTCCGCAGACTCCAAGGCCGTCAACCTCGCCGGACTGTCGCCCAAAAGATGCAATAAACCGCCTGGAGAAGTTCCCAGCAGGCTGATGCCTAGACAGGGAAGAGGCAAACGGCTATATTTTGATTGCATTCTGTATCGTATGCATGATACGCACGGCAAAGCCGCGTACCGCAGGCGATGCCCTTCCAAAATGACTTCGGAGAATCGCTATGTCGTACGACCAGGGCCCGCAGCCCGTCCTGCGCTGTGTTCGCAAGATCGGGGAAAAGTGGTTTGAAAAAGCCGCGCTCTACAAAAACTCCGACGGGAACAGCAGGGCCGCGTTCTCAGGATACATCGACCTCCTGGGGCAAGGCCGGCAGCATGTTTTCGGCTTCATCAATCCCCGACGCGATGGCGAAGGAGTCGTGATTTCCCTGACTGCCAGGCACACCAACCCGCACTCTGGCGAGATCGGACACCGGACCGTCGCGCTGGGCAGCGTCGTCAATCACCGTGGTGATGGCGGCGATGTGTATTTCGACACCATCCTCTTCAATCCAGTCAATGAAGACGGCGAACGAATCGAGGACGCTGAACCGGTCGCGGTTTATGTGACCGACGAGTGCGACACGGAGTTGCACAGGCAGCTCGGCTTCCGCCAGGCGCGTATCGCGCGACCGAAGCGCGGTGCGAGCCAGGACGACTCGCAGCGCTTCGAGGACTACCAGCAGTAGAGCCGCTCATGACATACACGGTAGGGCAGCGTCTCACTGGGGGTCGCGCCCGTCTCCGCTCCGCCGAGACAACGCCGCCGCCGCGATACAAGGACGGCACGTTGATTTCGGCGATGACCAACATTCACCGCTTCGTTACCAACGAGGCGGATCGCCGGATCCTGCGTGATACCAAGGGAATCGGGACCGAGCGGACGCGGGACGCAATCATCGAAACCTTGAAGGCGCGCGGCTACATCAAGGTCGTGAAGTCGGAATTTCATCCGACCGACGCGGGCATCGAGTTGATCGAGAAGCTGCCGAACGAACTCCGGGATCCCGTTACTACTGCGAAGTGGGAAATGGCGCTGGGGCTCATCGCGGAAGGGAAGATGCCCGCGGCGAGCTTTGACGACATGATCCGGAAGATGTGCTGCTCCCTGGTCGAAGGCATGAAGACCGTGAAGTTCGATCTCTCGAAGATGGGCGCTCAGGACGAAGCGGATTCAAAGCCTC
>NZ_SMNY01000213.1:0-1393 GCF_004353535.1 Cupriavidus sp. L7L | reverse complement strand
GGCCCATTGTTCGAACACAAGACTGTCCGAGCTTGACGATCATTCCATCCGCACCATCGGCGCCTTCAACTTTCTCAAGCTTTCCCACACCCACAATGGTCTTGCCAAGCATCGCGGCGGCGTCACCATTCACAGATGCAAATTCCGCGGCATTTGCTGCGAGCGAGAGACCTACGCTAAAAGAGACCGCGAGAGAAAGTTGTACCGCCCGCTGCAATATCATGGTCCGTTCCCTTGTTGTCTGCTACCTGGCTTTCCTTGGCTCGCCGGCAGCGCCGCCAGTTTTCCCTACAAGGCCGGCAACTACCGCAATCAAATTTAACGGACGCTTCCAGCCAGAATCGCAGGCTGCATTCTCTGCTCGACGACTTTGAACCTCTTGAAGGCGAGGCGGGCCTTCCGAATTTCAACATCGTGGCCAATTTCCCCGATCCATGATGCAACCTCTCGTTGGGGAGTTTCACATCGAACCCCGATGACAACCTCTCGCAGCGTCAGTGTTTCACCGAAATCTGCGTAATAGTGACCATCGGCGTCCTGATCCTTGAGTTCCGCCATCACACGGTATTCGTTTTCGTAACGCCACGCCTCGAACTTCGTCAGAAGCATGCTTCTGACGGTGTCAGCGTTCAAGCCCGCGTTGAACTTTGACAGATCGATGTCGAAGTTAAGGCGCTCTGGTTCATAGTTGATCTGCATCGCGAGTTCATCGGGTACATCGAATCCGAGACACATCCCGTAGTGTTTGTGACCGTAGTGCGCCCACATGACAGGACTTTGCCAGTTCGTTGAAAAGCAAATGACGCCACGCTGACGAGCCAGATGCTCGCGCAATATCTTTGCGACCTTGCGATGGTCCCTCGTTGGAAGATGATGCGGAAGCAGCTCGAAAGGATCATTCAGCTCATCAAAGAGCGAAATCTTCACGCGGCGTTCATGAATTACCTTCTTCGCCCACTGCTCTGCAGTCAAATAGTAAAGTCGCATAGCCTTTCCCGATACCTGCGATGGTTCACCCTTACGATTCATCAGTCAGTTCCATCCTCATCTCGGTATGGTAACCGCTACGGTTAACGATTCTCCGCTGCAACGGCAGACCGGGACGGCCGTTCTACCTTGAAGGCCGCCACAGAGCCTCCAATGGGTCCAAGGGCAAAGCACAAGGTTGGCATCCGTGCGTAGCCGTTGCCTTAAAATGGTTGCTCCGATGCGCCAGCGTCATTGAGGTCATACCGTGAAGAAGAATCCCAAGAAGATTGCTGGCCCAGCCAAGAAGAAGCCCCGAGGGGTTCTGGCGAAACTCAAGAGCCGTCTCGCCCGGTTGCAGGATGAGTTGGCAACCCCGAAGTCGAACCAGGCGCGACTACTCTCCGAGATCCGTCTTGTGGAAGAG
>NZ_SMNY01000212.1:0-1495 GCF_004353535.1 Cupriavidus sp. L7L | reverse complement strand
CCTATAGAGGCGGGCTGTCGTATGACTGGCTGAAGATCAAACGTCCAGGCGCCACCCCGCCTGGACGATTTCGCCGCTAGGGCTAAACCGTGCTGAGCTGTATATTCATACAGTATACTGTATGAATATACAGTATCGATACGGAAGCCTCCATGTCCGCCACCACCTTTTTTCTTCTTCTCGAAGCTCACTATTTCGGCGAGGACAGCGAAGAGTTGCGTCTGCCCTGCGAAGCGATTGCCGCTACAGCCGGGGGTCTGGTTATTGCCGGTGTGGAGACACAGTGCCTGCGCGAGTTGAAGTGGCGACCCGACTACTTGTCCTACTGGGCGGAAGGCCAATTGCTGCGCCTTGCTGTCGGTCCATGGATCGAGTTGAACTCGACCACGGTGCGGTTCTCGCTGCGGTGATGCCATGGCCGGGAAAGAGATACCGCAGGATCTTCCAGCACTGACGCAAGAGGAGTTGCGCGACATTGGGCTGCGACATCGCAATCCGGATGTTAGGGATCTGCTTTGGGAAATTGCGCGTCTGCGCCAGACCGTTCAGCAGGCACATTACATCGCCGAGTTGCTGTATGGGAAAGGCGGAACGATGGCCGATAGCTGGCTCCAGACCTTAATGGCAGAGCCATGCATTGTTGAGTTACTGGAAGACGACTATGCCAGTGGCATTCCTGGCTCACGGGGATGGCGGGGCGAAGTGCGTACGCCGGAACATGAGGTGAGCCTGGCGCGAATGCGCGCAGAGGCACAAAGCCGCATCGCAATGCGTCGCGAGAGGGGGCGAAGGTAGCGGAAGGGGCGCGCGACCACTTCACCCCAAAAGATATGGCGCGACCACTTCACCTCGCTGGGCGCTGGAACCGGCAACTTATGCGAGCATCAGCTGCGGCGGAGCGTCATCGATGCGCGCCGACGGGAGGGCGGTCGGGGCGATTGGGGTGGGCGACGGCAGCAGAACAAGGCCAGTCCCGCCGTCGGCCTCGGACACACGAAGCCCGGGATACACCAGCGCAACGCGCTTGAGCGATTCAACGAAATCGCTGCGGAAATCGCGCAGCCGTCCATAGGTCGATCCGAATTGCTGGTACAACTGCTCCCACGTCGGATAGGCCGGACGCGTCAACCTGAACATCCGATATGCCAGCCACTGGTAGATATCCAGGTCCATGGGCGAGCGCTGGAGCGCCATGACGGCCCGTAGGTCAACCGGAATGCAATGGCTGGTGATCTCGTTGAAGAAATTCTCGGTGAGTGTGATTTCAGACTCGAACAGTGAACCCTGCTGCGATGCCCGCTCATCTGCGTCGAAGAACAGGGAATACTCGTCTGCAAAGTTCAGGAAATCCGTGTGTTTGAGCTTGGCGGTCAGCAAGTCCGCGCGCTTGGCCGTAGCGAGGTGGGCCGGAAGCGTGACGAATGCCGCTCGACTCTGCAGCAGGCGGTCCGCTTGCTCGATCAGCATTTTGCCGGCACCGCGCTTGCCGCGACTC
>NZ_SMNY01000211.1:0-1016 GCF_004353535.1 Cupriavidus sp. L7L | reverse complement strand
ACTACGGACCGCGGGCGAGTCGGTCGGTGCCGGCGCAGGCAGCGCGGCATTGTTGGTAGCGGCCATCACAACAGCGGAGCCGTCGCGATAGCGAATCTCGACCGCTTGGCCGAGTTTCGGCATCTCACGCAATGCCACGGCCTGGTGCAGGATGCCCGACACGTCATCGATCTTCTGCACGACAAGATCCTGACGTACGGCGACAATCGGTCCGACGTAGCGACTGTCGCCAGGCTCCGCACGTCGGAGGTCCGCGACGACATGCGCGGCCAGTTGAGCGACATCCTGGTCCACGCCGAGCTGGTCTTGAAAGCCCTGAGCGATCCGGTCGCGCATCTCGACTTCGGGGCGCCCGGCGAAGCGGTTCACCGAGTTGCCGATGTGATGCCCCACATCGGCGAACTTCTCATAGATCACGGATTGGCCGAGCATCTCGTGTTTCAAGGTTTCTGACGCGTCACCAAGCAGGTGCTCGGGCACCTGCTTAAAGCGCGCGTGCTCGATCGAGGTGAACTGACGCATCAGCGACGGGTTATCCGGATGCCGCAACTTCGGATCAGTCGACCGGACTTTGGCGTAGCCTTTTGTGATGGTCCCAACGGACTCTTCGTCAGCCGTGTAGACCTGCATCTTGAAGTTCTTGCCTGCGGCGAGGTCGCGCGCCTCCTTTTCAACGAGGCCTTTCATGGTTCCCCAGCGTGCGTCCTCTGGTGGGATGTCTTCGAGCAGATCCCCAATCACC
Organism: Cupriavidus sp. L7L; assembly: GCF_004353535.1. NCBI lineage: Bacteria > Pseudomonadati > Pseudomonadota > Betaproteobacteria > Burkholderiales > Burkholderiaceae > Cupriavidus > Cupriavidus sp. L7L. The sequence goes on along the minus strand of NZ_SMNY01000211.1, from coordinate 274 downwards.
TGGCGCATCGCCTTCGGCGGCATCAGCTGCTCGAAATCGAAATCGATCCCCTGCGTGACGGCAACCATGCACCACCGGTCACGACCCTCGATGGCACCCCACTCCTTGCCATTCAGAATGCGTTCGTGTGTGGTGTAGCCCAGATCGCGAAGCTGAGATCGGAGAATGCTGGCCGAGGCCGTATTCGCGTAGGTCGGCACATTCTCGATAGTCACAATGGCCGGAGCGGCTTTGTTGAGGATCACGAGAGCCGCGACGACCAGGTGACCTACTT
>NZ_SMNY01000210.1:0-652 GCF_004353535.1 Cupriavidus sp. L7L | reverse complement strand
TCACGCCGCTGTTCGGCAGAGTGGATTCTAGAGGGCGACATCCGAAGCTGCTTCGACAGTTTCAGTCATCCCTGGGTTCTGGAACACATCCCGATGGATAAGATGGTTCTGCGCAAATGGCTGGAGGCCGGGTACATCGATGAGGGATCTCTGTTCGAGACACGGGCGGGTACACCCCAGGGGGGCATCATCTCACCTGTGATCGCGAATATGGCGCTGGACGGGTTGGAGGCGGCCATTCATGCGAGTGTCGGAGTGTCAGCACCCGCGCGCCAAAAACTCAAGCTCAAGGTTCACGTCATCCGATATGCCGACGATTTTGTCGCGACTTGTGCGTCGAAGGAAGTCCTCGAAACCCAAGTTCTCCCCGCTGTCCGCCGTTTCATGGCGGAGCGCGGGCTGGAACTGTCGGAGGAGAAGACCTGGATTACGCATACATCGGAGGGGTTCGATTTTCTCGGGCAGAACGTACGCAAGTACGGCTGCAAGTTGCTGATCAAGCCAGCGAACAAGAGTATCAAATCGCTGCTGAGCAAGGTCCGGGAGATCATCAAGGGCAATGCGAGCGCCACGCAGGAGGCATTGATACGGCAACTCAACCCGGTTATTCGGGGCTGGGCCACGTACCACCGTCACATCGTGGCGAAAGCAG
>NZ_SMNY01000021.1:0-127130 GCF_004353535.1 Cupriavidus sp. L7L | reverse complement strand
AGACCAGCGAGTCGAGCCAGCAGGGCGCGACGCCGCCGGGCGGCGTGCCGGGCGCGCTGTCCAACCAGCCGCCCGCTGCCGCGGTCGCGCCGGTGACCACGCCGCAGACGCCGCGCGCGGGCCAGGCGCCTGGACAGGCCGGCGCCCCCGCTGCCGGCCAGCCGGGCCAGGCAGGGCAGGCGGGCCAGCAAGGCCAGGCCGCGCAAGGCGCGCAGGCCGGCACGGCGAGCGGCCCGAGCAGCAACCGCCGCGATTCCACTGTCAACTACGAGCTGGACCGCACCGTGCGCCATGTGCAGCAGGCACCGGGCGGCGTGCGCCGGCTGTCGGTGGCGGTGGTGGTGAACTACCGCCAGGCGGCCGATGCCAAGGGCAAGATGGTGGCGCAGCCGCTGCCGCCGGCGTTGCTGGCGCAGATCCAGAACCTGACCAAGGAGGCGATGGGCTTCTCGTCCGATCGGGGCGACTCGATCAACGTGGTCAACAGCCCGTTCACCGTGGACCGCGAGGTCACGCCGGAAGTCCCGCTGTGGAAGCAACCTGAAATGATCGATCTCGGCAAGACCGGCGCGGGCTACCTGCTGCTGGCACTGCTGGCGCTGTTTGCGTGGTTCAAGGTGGCGCGCCCGATCCTGCGCCGCTACACCACGCCGCCGCTGCCGGCACCGGAAGCCAGGGAAGAGACCGAGGCCGTGCTGCTGTCGCCGGAAGAGCCCGCCAATCCGGAAGTCCTGCGGCTTGCCGCCAAGTATGAAAGCGACCTCGCGCTGGTGCGTGACGCCGCACAGCGCGACCCGCGCCTGGTCGCCAGCGTGATCAAGAACTGGATTGCCAATGACAACCGCTAAGGCCATCTCCAAGGAAGTCTCCGCCAGCGGCCTGCAGAAGAGCGCCGTGCTGATGATGGCGATCGGCGAGGATGCCGCGGCCGAGGTGTTCAAGCACCTGTCGCAGCGCGAGGTGCAGGAACTGGGCGCTGCCATGGCCTCGCTCAGTTCGGTCACGCGCGAGGAAATGGCCGGCGTGCTGGGCGAGTTCCGCTCCGAGACCGAGCAGTACCTGGCACTGAACGTCGATTCCAGCGCCTTTATCCGCAGCGTGCTGAACAAGGCGCTGGGCGAGGAGCGCGCGCAGTCGGTGATCGAGGACATCCTGGAGTCGCGCGACCCGGGCAGCGGCATCGACTCGCTCAACTGGATGGACGCGACCTCGATCGCCGAGCTGATCCGCGACGAGCACCCGCAGATCATCGCCACCATCCTGATCCACCTGGACCGCCAGAAGTCGTCGGAGGTGCTGGGCCTGTTCACCGACCGCCTGCGCAACGACGTGATCCTGCGGATCGCCACCTTCGGGGGCGTGCAGCCGGGCGCGCTGCAGGAGCTGACCGACGTGCTGACCAAGCTGCTGGCCGGCCAGAGCCTGAAGCGCAGCCGCATGGGCGGCGTGCGCACCGCGGCGGAGATCATCAACCTGATGAGCACCGCGCACGAAGAGGCGGTCATCGACGGCGTGCGCCTGCACGACGGCGACCTGGCGCAGAAGATCATCGACGAGATGTTCCTGTTCGAGAACCTGCTGGAGGTCGACGACCGCGGCATCCAGCGCGTGCTCAAGGAAATCGCCACCGAGTCGCTCATCGTCGCGCTCAAGGGCGCGCCGTCGGAATTGCGCGACAAGTTCATCCGCAACATGTCCACGCGCGCCGGCGAGATGCTGCGCGAGGACCTGGATGCGCTCGGCCCGGTGCGCGTGTCGCAGGTCGAAGCCGAGCAAAAGGCCATCCTGCAGGTGGTGAGACGCCTGGCGGATGCGGGCGAAGTCCAGATCGGCGGAGGCGACGATGCCTATGTCTGATGCATTACCCGAGCGCGGCCTGAATGCACAGCACGCACCGAACGCACCGAACGCACAGCACGCGCCGAACGCACTGAGCGCACGCCGCGCGGTACGGAGCGATCCCCCTGACAGCGCGCACGGCGGCTTCGCGCCGTTCGAGCCGCCGCGCCGCGCGCGCGGGGGTGGCGCCGGCTGGCAGCGCTGGCAGATGGGCTCGCTCGACCCGCGCGATGCGCGCAATAACGCGCCCGAGACGCCTGCCGACCTCTTGCCGGCCGAGCCCGCGCCGCCGCCGATCGATTTCGCGGCGCTGGATGCGATGCGCGAGGGCGCGCGCAAGGAAGGCTATGCGCAGGGCTACACCCAGGGACAGACTCAGGGCTATGGCGACGGCCACCGCGAAGGCTATTCGCGCGGGCTGGAAGCGGCGCGCAACGAGGCCGCGCAGCTGCAGGCGCTGGCCACCAATTTCCGCAGCGCGCTGGCGGGCGTCGACGATCAGGTCGCGCGCGCGCTGGTGACGCTGGCGCTGGATGTGGCGCGCCAGCTGGTGCGCACCACGGTTGCCGGGGATCCCTCGGTGCTGCTGCCCGCCGTGCGCGAGCTGCTGGCCAGCGAGCCCGCGCTGCAGGGCTCGCCCAGCGTGCTGCTGCATCCTGACGACGTGGCGCTGGTCGAGGCGCACCTGCAGGGCGAACTCGAAGCCGCGGGCTGGACCGTGCGCCCGGATCCGACGGTGGCGCGCGGCGGCTGCATTGCCAGCGCCGCCAGCGGCGAGCGCGACGCGACGCTGGCCACGCGCTGGACGCGCGTGGCCAAGGCGCTGGGGCGCGACGATCCGTGGGAGCCGCCGCATGACTGAGGCCGCCGCACCAGTCGCACAAGCCGCGCCGGATGGCGCATCGATCCGGCATACGCAACGCTGGATCGGCGCGCTCGAAACCGCATCGGCCGGCATTGCCGGCCTCGACAGCAAGCGCAGCTGCGGCCGCCTGACGCGTGCCGCGGGGCTGGTGCTCGAGGCCGTGGGCCTGCGCCTGCCGGTGGGCAGCGACTGCCTGATCGAACTGCCCGCCGGTCAGTTCAGCGCCGACAGCAACGCACCCCGCACCGCCGAAGCGGAAGTGGTGGGCTTCGGTGCCGACCGCCTTTACCTGATGCCGCAATCCGACGTGGTCGGCCTGCTGCCGGGCGCCCGCGTCTATCCGCTGGAGCCGTCGCCGCAGCCGGCCGGCACCGCCGCGCCGCGCGAGCCGGGCTCCAAGCGCCTGCCCGTCGGCGCGGGCCTGCTCGGCCGCGTGCTCGATGCCGCGGGCCGCCCGCTCGATGGCCTGGGCCCGCTGGCCGCGGCGATGGAAGTGCCGCTGGCCGGCGAGCAGATCAACCCGCTGATGCGCGCACCTATCGAAACCGTGCTCGATACCGGCGTGCGTGCCATCAACGGCATGCTGACGGTGGGGCGCGGCCAGCGCATGGGCCTGTTCGCGGGCTCGGGCGTGGGCAAGAGCGTGCTGCTGGGCATGATGGCGCGCTACACCAGCGCCGACGTGATCGTGGTCGGCCTGATCGGCGAGCGCGGCCGCGAGGTCAAAGAATTCATCGAGAACATCCTGGGGCCGGAGGGCCGCCGCCGCTCCGTGGTGGTGGCGGCGCCGGCCGATTGCTCGCCGCTGCTGCGCATGCAGGGCGCCGCCTATGCAACCCGGCTCGCCGAGTATTTCCGCGACCAGGGCCAGCACGTGCTGCTGATCATGGATTCGCTGACGCGCTACGCCATGGCGCAGCGCGAGATCGCGCTGGCGATCGGCGAACCGCCCGCGACCAAGGGCTATCCGCCGTCGGTCTTCGCCAAGCTGCCGACGCTGGTCGAGCGCACCGGCAATGGCCCCGAGGGCGGCGGCTCGATCACCGCGTTCTACACCGTGCTGACCGAAGGCGACGACCAGCAGGACCCGATCGCCGATTCGGCGCGAGCGATCCTGGACGGCCATATCGTGCTGTCGCGCAGCCTGGCCGAGTCGGGGCACTACCCCGCCATCGATGTCGAGGCCTCCATCAGCCGCGCCATGACCGCGCTGATCCCGCATGAGCAGTTCGCCTCGGTGCGCCGCTTCAAGCAGTTGATGTCGCGCTACCAGCGCAACCGCGACCTGATCAGCGTGGGCGCCTACGTGCCGGGCAACGATCCCGAGCTGGACCTTGCAATCCGGCTGCATCCGCGCATGGAAGCCTTCCTGCAACAGGATATCCACCAGCGCGCCGGCTACGACGACGCTATCGCCCAGCTGCACAGCCTCTTCGACAGGAGTGATCATGGCCAAGCCTTCACCGCTTAATACCCTGGCGGGCCTTGCCCAGAACGATACCGACGCCGCCGCGCGCGAACTCGGCCGGCTGCAGGGCTCGCGCACGCAGGCGGAGCAGCAGCTGAACCAGCTGACGCAATACCGCCACGAGTACCGCGCGCGCATGCAGGCCGTGGCCGCGGAGGGCATGACCTCGAGCCGCTGGCAGGACTTTTCGCGCTTCCTCGACTCGCTCGACCAGGCCATCCGCCAGCAGACCGCGGCGCTGGCCAAGGCCGAAGCCGACCTCCTGGCCGGGCGCACCCGCTGGCAGCACCAGAAGCGCCGGCTGAATTCCTTCGACACGCTGATCGCGCGGGCCGAGGCCAGGGAAGAACAGGTCGCCGCGCGCCGCGAGCAGCGCGCCAATGACGAATACGCGGCCCGGCTGGCACGCGCCGCCGCCACCCGGCTTGGCTAAGCCGCGACCGCTACCGGAATTCCGCAGCAGGACGACATGATCGATATCAGCCAGATTGTCAGCAACACCGCCAATGCCGCCAAGGCGGCTGCCAGTGCAACCGAAAGCACCAGGCGCGCCAGCAGCGACACCAGCGGCTTCGGCGACGCACTGACGCGTGCCCGCGAAAGCAGCCCGCAGCAAGCCCCGGCAACAAAGGCCCGGGACGCAGACGCCGGGCAGGAAAGGTCCGCGAGCCAAGAACAGCCAGCGCCGGAGCCGGCACGCGCCGGCACCGGCAAGCCGCAGGCGGCGCCGGCGGGCAAGCCGGCGGCCGCCGACAAGGCCAAGGAAGACGATGACAGCGCTGTTGCCGCCGATGCGGCAGCCGCAGCAGCCGCCGCGGCGCTGGCATTGCTGCTGCCGGCAACGGCCAAGGCAGCATCCGCAGCGGCCGGCGCAGCGGTCGGCTCGGCCGCCGACGCAGGCGGCAACGCCGCCCTGCAAGCCGCGCTGGCCGGCGCCGCGCAGCCGGCGGCTGCCGGCGCATCCGACGTTGCCAGCGCCCAGGCGACGGCGTTGCGGGGCGACGCCGCCGCATTGTCCGACACGCTGCAGGTCGTGACCGCCCAGGCCGCGCCGGCCCAGCCTTCAGTCGCCGACACGCTCGCCACCATCGCCTCGCAACGCGCCGCGATGCAGGGCAGCACGCCGGCCGCCACGGACGCCAGGTCGGGCTCTGCCCTCACGCAATCCGTGCCAGCCGCCAGCATTCCGGCGCAGCAGGACAACGCCGGCCAGCAGCCCGACAGCGGCATCGGCCAGCTCCGCGCCGATCCGCTTGCCGCTGCCAATGGCGCCGGCGAAGCGCGTCCGGCCGCCAGCTCTTTCGCCGCCGCGCAAGCCGCGGCGCGCGCCACCGAGGCCGCCACGGTGTCGACCAGCGCCGACAACGCGCCCGCCCTGGCCGCCACGCTCGCCGGCCAGCACACGGCCCAGGCCTCGGCGGCTGCCGCGGCCGCAACCGCTCGCCCGATGGTCGCCCCGGCGCTGTACGACAGCCAGTGGCCGCAGGCCCTGGGCCAGCAGATGCTCCGCCTCAGCACCCAGGGCACGCAGAGCGCAGAGCTGCAACTGAACCCGCCCGACCTTGGCCCGCTGAAGGTCGTGCTCAACGTGGTCAACGACCAGGCCCAGGCGCAGTTCGTCTCGCCGCACCAGGCGGTACGGGCCGCAGTGGAAGCGGCGCTGCCGCACCTGCGCACCGCGCTGTCCGAAAACGGCATCCAGCTGGGACAGACGTCGGTCGGCGCCGACGGCTTTGCCAACCAGGCCGGCAACGGGCAGCAACAGCAGCAGGCGCCGGGCAACGGGCACGGACAACCGGCCTTCGGCACGGCCAGGCTAGCCAGCTTGGAGAACACCGCACCGGCGGAACCGGTAGTCCGGTCTGCACGGGTGCCGGCGCGCGGCGAGATTGATACGTTCGCCTGATTTTTTTAGGGAGGTGTCGGGCGTTCAGGCACCACCGGAACACAAAGGCCGCCGGTTTCAGGCGGCCTTTGTGTTCATCGGCCACTATTGCTGCGTGAGCATCAGGTTCAGGTTTTGAACCGCGGCGCCGGATGCGCCTTTGCCAAGATTGTCGAAAACCGCGGACAGCAGGACGTGCCCGTGTTCCATGTTTGGAAATACGCTTAAGTGCATGTCATTCGTACCGTTCAGCACCTGCGGGTCCAGGTGTTCCAAAACGCGCGATTCGTGCAACGGCAGGACATGTACATGGGCCGCCCCCGCATAGTGGCGGGCGAGGCAAGCGTGGAGCGTGGCGCCATCCACGTCGGGGGCCAGCAGCCCCAACGCGAGGGGCACCGTCAGCACGATGCCCTGGCGGAACGCCCCATACGCGGGAACGAAGATCGGACGCTGCGCGAGCCCGGCATGCTGCTGGATCTCCGGGGGGTGCTTGTGCGCGAGTTCCAGGCCATACACCTGGAATGCCGGCGCGCTGACGGCATCCGGCCCCTCATACTCCTCCACGCCGGCACGCCCGCGTCCGGAGTAGCCGGACACCGCATGAATGCTGACCGGGTAGCTGGCTGGCACAAGCCCGGCCTGCACCAGGGGACGCAGCAGGCCAATCGCACCGGTCGGATAGCAGCCGGGATTGGTGACCCGTCGCGCGTTCGCAATGCGCGCGGCCTGTCCCGGTGTCATTTCCGGAAAACCATATGTCCAGTCCGGATGCGTGCGGTGGGCTGAACTTGCGTCGATCACCCTGACGGCGGGATTGACGATGGCGTTCACCGCCTCGCGCGCGGCGGCATCGGGCAAACAGAGGATGGCGATGTCGCAGGCATTGATGGCTTCCGCACGACGCCGTGGGTCCTTGCGTTCCGACGCGTCAAGCGTGAACAGGCTGAGGTCGGTCCGGCCGCGCAGCCGTTCGTGGATTTGCAACCCGGTGGTGCCTTGGTCGCCGTCGATAAAAACCAGGGGGGAGCTCATGCGAGGAATACTCCGGTGACTGAAGGGGGTAACACGTCGTAGGAGCCCCAATCTTCCATGGAGCACTAGAATAATGAAAGTTGAATTTCACAACGCTGACATTCAGCTTTCCTGAATCCGGAGCCGACATGCGAGAGATCAGCCTGGACCGCCTGCGCACGCTGGTCGCCATTGCCGACCATGGCTCATTCGCCGAGGCGGCGCGTGCCTTGCACCTTGCGCCGCCCACGGTCAGCCTCCACATCGCTGACCTGGAACGACGCATCGGAGCACCGCTCCTGTCGCGAAAACGCGGACAGGTAAGGCCGTCGGCGATCGGAGAGGTGCTGGTGGAGCGCGGGCGTCGGCTGCTGGCCGATGCGGAGCAGGCGCTGGACGATATACAACGACAGGTGGAGGGGCTCGAAGGGCGCGTCCGGCTCGGTGCGTCGACTGGCGCGATCGCGCACCTGCTGCCGCAGGCGCTCGAGGTGCTGCGCCAGCAGCATCCCGCCATCGACATCCAGATTGCGGTCCTCACTTCGCAGGAAACACTGTCCCGGCTGGCGGACGGCACGCTGGATATCGGGCTGGTTGCACTGCCTCAGCCGCCGGTGGCCGGACTGGTGATAAAGCCCTGGCGCCGCGACCCCGTGATGGCCTTCGTGCCGGCGCATTGGCAGTGCCCGGCCCGCGTCACGCCGGACTGGCTCGCCGCCCAGCCTCTGATTCTTAATGATGCGACCACTCGCCTCTCGCGTCAGACTGCGGAGTGGTTCGCGGCCGCGGGACACCATCCCGCACCACGCATTCAGCTCAACTACAACGACGCGATCAAGAGCCTGGTCGCGGCGGGTTACGGCGCGGCGCTGTTGCCCCACGAGGCCACCACGCCATTGCCGGACAAGCGCATCGTCATGCGTCCGCTGCGCCCGGCGTTATGGCGTCGGCTCGGCATCGCGCATCGTGCGGGGTACGTTGAACGCTCCACCCAACACGTACTGGATGCGCTGTGGGATCTGCGATTGGTGTAGTAGTTGCCAGTCGCAGCTTCGGTTCGCTACCCGTGTTTTAGCCACCCGCCCGCGTACTGGTGTGCGTGCTGGCGCCAGAGGTTAGCGGATACCGGAATTCCGGTGTCGGCTTGTCCCGACGTTCGGCGATCCGTACAGGGGGCGCTGTCCCCAGCGCCGCCTGTGGCAGCTGCCGGCGACGTGGCCGGCCCCGCTTCTCAGGCGCTGAATGTGCGGGATTCCGCCACGCCAAAGGCAATGTCTCTCAGATCATCATCGGTGATCTCGGGCTTGGTATCCGCCAGTCGCTTGAAGCGGGCGAAGGCGGCGGATAGCATTTCGTCGTCGCGAAAATGCATGCCCAGCTCCTGAACCCTGTGCCTGAAAGCATTCCGACCAGAAAGCTTGCCAAGCACGAGCGCGCCTTTGTCCCATCCGACGTCTTCCGGTCGCATGATTTCATAGGTCTCGCGCGCTTTCAGGATGCCATCTTGATGAATACCGGAAGCATGGGCGAAGGCATTTGCACCAACCACCGCCTTGTTGGGTGGAACGCTGAATCCCGTGGCCTCGGAGACAGCCCTGGACGCAGCGAGCAAATGGGCGGTGTTCACTCCAACATCTAGTCCGAACAGGTCGCGCCTGGTCTTTACTGCCATGACGACCTCTTCCAGGGACGCATTGCCTGCGCGCTCGCCAAGCCCGTTGATGGTGCATTCGATCTGACGCGCGCCACCATGTCTGACGGCCTCTAGCGAGTTGGCAACGGCCAGGCCGAGATCATTGTGGCAATGGACTGACCATACGGCCTTGTCGGAGTTGGGAATACGCTCGCGAAGCTTCCTGAGTCCTTCGGCGAATTCGGCGGGCATGGCATAGCCAACGGTGTCGGGGAAGTTGATCGTGGTCGCCCCTTCGTCGATGACACCCTCGATCACGCGACAGAGGAAATCCGGGTCCGATCGACTCCCATCCTCAGTGCTGAATTCCACGTCGTCCGTGAATTTTCGCGCGAAGCGGACAGCAGTGCGGGCCCGCAGAGATACCTCCTCCGGGGTCATGCGCAGCTTCTTCTCCATGTGCAACGCTGACGTTGCAATAAAGGTGTGGATGCGGGATCTTCTCGCGCCGCTCAGCGCATTGGCGGCTCTCTCGATATCCCGCTCGTTGGCACGGGCAAGCGAGCAGATCACGCTGCCTTTTACTTGCCGGGAAATCTCCTTGATGGCGTCGTGGTCGCCATCCGAGCTGGCTGCAAAGCCAGCTTCGATGACATCGACGTTCAGGGCGTCCAGCTGTTCCGCGATCGCGATCTTCTGCCTGATGGTCATCGCCGCGCCGGGCGACTGTTCGCCATCGCGCAGGGTGGTGTCAAAGATGACGAGCTTGTCGCCGGCGCTGGCCGAACTGTGGGGCTTCGGGTGTCCGTTCATATACCTTCTCCGGGTCGGGGTGACAGCTCAGTGCAACCCGATGCCGTGCGACAACAGCTCGTGCGCCCACTTCACCGCCTCGCGTGCCGGCGCCTCGCCTGTCGACTCTACGCGTTGCGCGAGCCTGAGCACCCGATCGCGGATACCGGCCACTTCGTCGCGAAGGGCTGAATCGTCGACGCCGCCGAGGTATTCCCGGGCGCAACTTACGATGCCACCGGCATTGATGAGGAAATCCGGCGCATAGAAGATGCCGCGCTGATGCAAGGTGTCGCCTTCGGCCAGTGAAGCGAGTTGGTTGTTTGCGCCGCCGGCGATGATCTGGAAGCGGCAGCTTTCGGCCACGGCCGGGGTGATGACGGCACCCAGCGCACAAGGTGCAAATACGTCGACATCCGCGCCCGTAATGGCTTCCGGCGATACGACGTGTGCGCCAAATTGCTGTTGCGCCTGCGATGCGCGCCCGGCATCGATATCCGCCACGGTCAGGTCCGCACCCGCCTCATGGAGGCGGCGGCAGAGTTCCCAGCCTACCGACCCCAGTCCCTGGACGGCCACTGACAGCCCCGCGAGCGACTTGCGGTCCAGGCGGTACTGCGCCGCCGCCTGAATACCGACGAACACGCCATAAGCTGTCCACGGCGAGGGGTTGCCACCGAATCCGCCGTCGCGCGGCATGCCGCTAACGTAGCCGGTCTCGGCCTGGACGGCGCGCATGTCGTCCACCGTCGTGCCCACGTCTTCAGCCGTGATATAGCTGCCTCGCAGCGACTCCACCATGCGGCCGAATGCGCGGAAGAGCTGTTGGCGGTCCGTCTGCGCCGGCGAGCGCAGGATCACAGCCTTGCCGCCGCCGAAAGGCAGCCCGGCGAGGGCGTTCTTGTAAGCCATGCCCTGCGACAGGCGCAGGGCGTCGGACAGCGCCTCGGTCTCGGCGGAATAGGTCCAGTACCGGCAGCCGCCGAAGGCGGGGCCCAGTCTGGTGTTGTAGATGGCGATGATGGCCTGCAGGCCGGATTGCGGATCAGTGGCGAGCGTCACGCGCTCGTGGGACAGGCCTTCGCCAGTGCCGAACAGGCGGACAGCGGCCGCGTGGGTACGGTCGTTCAACTTCTTCTCCATGACGTGGGGAATGCAAAGCTGTAGCTCTGCCTTCCTTGGCACACCGCCTGGGTTGCAGTGCGGTGCGGCTTTGATGGGCGCGGAGCCCCCATCGGGTGCGGCGGCGGGCGATTGTGTCGCGCCAGCGCCGGGTTGGCATCTTACTCAGATCCGGGCGTGGAAGCGGTTGGGGTTTTCGCTTACCCCAAGGTTGGCCTCTACATCCATTCACACGCTTTTCAGTGGCAAACGGTGGCGTCCATGCAGGCTTCTACGGCCGGCCCCGCGTGCTACCTGGTGCCACCGTGCAGCACCGCATTGCGGCGCGCGTACAGAAAGTAGACCGACAGCCCGATCCCGAGCCACGTGAGGAAGGCGACCCAGGTCAGCGCTTGAAGGTGCGCCATCAGGAACAGGCAGAAGCCAACCGATAGCAGCGGAACCACCGGCACGCCGGGGCAGCGAAAGGCCCTCTTCAGTTCGGGACGGGTCCGGCGCAGTACCAGCACCGCGATTGAAATCAGCGTGAAGGCGGCGAGCGTGCCGATATTGATCAACTCGGCCAGCACATTGAGCGGCACGAAGGCGGCGATCATCGCGAACACAATGCCGACGGTCCACGTGGCAAAGAACGGCGTGGCGTGCAACGGGTGCACCGACGACAGCTTGGCGGGCAGCAGGCCATCGCGAGACATGGCAAAAATCACGCGAGTCTGGCCAAAGGTCATCACCAGGATCACTGTGGTCATGCCCAGAATAGCGCCCAGGTCGACAAAGCCGGCCACCCAGTTCTGTCCCGCGTACTGCAGCACCAGCGACACGGGATGGTCGACGCCGGCGAACTTGGTGAAGGGGACGACGCCAGTCATGATGGCCGCGACTATCACGTATAGCACTGTGCAGACCGTCAGCGAGCCGATGATACCCACCGGCAGGTCGCGGTGCGGATTTCGCACTTCCTCGGCGGCGGAGGTCACCGCATCGAAACCGATGAAGGCGAAGAAAACCAGCGCCGCCGCATTGAAGATGCCGGATACCCCGAACGGCGCGAATGGCTGCCAGTTGGCCGGCTTGACGTGCCAGACGCCGACCGCGATGAACAGCACCACCACCGCAATCTTGATCGCCACCATCACGTTATTGAGTCGGGCCGACTCCCGCACGCCGCAGGACACCACCCAAGTGGTGACTAACATGATCAGGAAAGCCGGCAGGTTGAACAAGGTGGTCACGCCTGGCACCGCCCCCGGAGCTGCCGTCAGCGCCGTCGGTAAATGCAGGCCGAAACCTGCCACCAGCGACTGGAAGTATCCCGACCATCCTACCGAAACCGCCGAGGTAGCCAGACCGTATTCGAGCAGAAGGTCCCAGCCGATCATCCAGGCGATGATCTCGCCCAGAGTCGCGTAGCTATACGTATAGATCGATCCCGACACCGGGATGGCGGAGGCGAACTCGGCGTAGCACAGCGCGGCGAAGCCGCAGGCCATGGCCGCAATGACGAAAGACACGGTCAGCGCCGGGCCCGCGGTCAAAGCGCCGGTGCCGGTCAGCACAAAAATGCCGGTGCCGATGATGGCGCCGATGCCCATCAGCACGAGGTCCATCGGACCCAGCACCTTCTTCAGGCCGCCGGCGTTGCAGTCCACCAGCATTGCGTCAATGTCTTTGGTTCGGAACAAGCTCATATAGGGGTCTCCTTCATGTGCTGCCGAGCGTTCGCACGAGCCCGCGCCGGGTGGCGACGAGTCATGCGGGCGCGCGGCTTCCGGGGAGCGTGCTGCCGGGGTCGACAGCACGGCTTGCCGGCACGCAGGTCGCGCACCGGCCCCGGTATTTGTTGGAATTATCCGGACCGATCAGGCCGCGGGGACACGGAGATAAAGCCGGAACCAGCGCATGGTGCCGCTCATGTAGACGCGGGCTTTTTCGAGAGTGTCTTAGTCGTCCAGGCTGGTCGCGGCCAGGGCTTCGCGCAAGTTGGCGATAGTGAGGTAATCACGATGTCTGTCTCCGCATGCTTCTTTTGTCTGGGGAGTGTAGGAAGCGTCCGCGCCATCGTAAAATCAAAAATTCCAACACCTGATATGCTCGGAACGAATAGCGAAAGGATAGTCGCGGCCAAGCCTCCGCGAGGCGCCGGGCGCGATCTTGTTTTCCACCACAATCGCCTGGCCCAATTCACGGCTGGCCGCCTCAGCCAGTGCGCGCGTCACCTGGTCGGTGACGCCACCAGCGCCATAAGGGACGATGAGCCGGATCGGGCGGGTCGGGAAATCGTCGGCAGCCAGTGCCTGCGTGCCGAGAGGTGCCGTCAGCGCGAGGCCGGTGGCAGCCAGTGCGATGCGCAAAATGCGACGTCGTTGCATCAGGGTTGTCTCCTTCCATGTCCGCCGGATCTGTCATGTCCGGTCTGCGAGGTTGTCCGCATTGGGGACTGACGCGTCCTTCAGTGCTAAGTTATTGATTTTTCCGCACGCGCGGTCCGACGCGTCTATCCTCAGGCCATGACCTTCGACCTCTTCGACAACCTCCACGACACCGCCCCTGCCGATTCTGCGCCCGAGCCCCTGGCGGACGGCGCAGTGGTGCTGCGCGGCCTGGCGCGCGCGGATGCAGAGGCCCTGCTCGCCGACGTGCAGGCGGTGATTGCCGCGGCCCCGCTGCGCCACATGGTGACGCCTGGCGGCCTGACGATGTCGGTGGCGATGACGAACTGCGGGGATGCGGGCTGGGTCTCGGATGTCCGCGGCTACCGCTATGACCGCACGGACCCGCTGAGCGGCCAGCCCTGGCCGGCGATGCCGCCGCGATTGCGCGCACTGGCGGCCGAAGCGGCGGCGCAGGCCGGCTTTGCCGGCTTCGCGCCCGATGCCTGCCTGGTCAACCGCTATGTGCCGGGCACGCGCCTGTCGCTGCACCAGGACCGCGATGAACGCGACTTCGGCGCGCCGATCGTATCGGTCTCGCTGGGCTTGCCAGCGGTATTCCTGTTCGGCGGCATGCGCCGCGCGGACCGGCCGCAGCGCGTGCGGCTGGCGCATGGCGACGTGGTGGTGTGGGGCGGCCCGTCGCGGCTGGCCTTCCACGGCGTGGCGCCGCTGGCCGATGGGGATCATCCGCTGCTGGGACGCGCGCGCGTCAACCTGACGTTGCGCAAGGCGCTGTGACGCGAGCCTGGCGCGGCTTGGTTTTGCACTTTGGGCAGGGTTTTCTACAGTCAAGGGACTGCCGAAAACGCCAACGCGCAAAGGATCCCACCATGCATCTCGAAGGCTCCTGCCATTGTGGCGCCGTCCATTTCTCGCTGGAATCGGACTCGCCGTGCCCGTACATGCACTGCCATTGCTCGATCTGCCGCAAGACCGCCGGCGGCGGCGGCTATGCGATCAATATCGGCGGCGATGCCGCCACGCTGCACGTGCGCGGGCGCAAACACCTGGGCATCTACCACGCGGTGCTGCGCGAGCCGGGCAAGCGCGCGCGGCGCTCGCCGGCACAGCGGCATTTCTGCGTGAAGTGCGGCAGCGCGCTGTGGCTGTGGGATCCGCGCTGGCCGGAGCTGGTGTATCCGCATGCCTCGGCCATCGACACGCCGCTGCCGCGCCCGCCCGAGGTGGTGGAAGCCTCGCTGGAATCCGCCGCGCCATGGGTCGATGTGCCCAAGGGCAAGGGCCACGTGCGCTGCGACACGTGGCCGGAGGAATCGCTGGCCGACTGGCACAAGCGCCACGGCTTGTCCTCCTGACGGCGCCCATCCCCCACTGCCTGGCGCGGCCTCGCTGCCGGCCAGTGGCTCAGGCCGGCAGGAAACCCTCCACCGTCAGGTAGCGTTCGCCGGTGTCGTAGTTGAAGCCGAGCACGCGCGCATTGGCGGGCAGCTCCGGCAGCTTCTGCGCGATCGCGGCCAGCGTCGCGCCGGACGAGATGCCGACCAGGATGCCTTCTTCGCGCGCGCAGCGGCGGGCCATCTCGCGCGCGGGTTCGGCATCGACCTGGATCACGCCGTCGAGCAGCGCGGTGTCGAGGTTCTTCGGGATAAAGCCCGCGCCGATGCCCTGGATCGGATGCGGTGCCGGCGCGCCGCCGGAGATCACCGGCGAGGCCACCGGCTCGACGCCGAAGACCTTGAGCTGCGGCCACTTGTCCTTCAGCACCCGGGCGCAGCCGGTCAGGTGGCCGCCGGTGCCGACGCCGGTGATGAGCACGTCAAGCCCTTCGGGGAAGTCGTTCAGGATTTCCTGCGCGGTGGTGCGCACGTGCACGTCGATGTTGGCGGGGTTCTCGAACTGTTGCGGCATCCAGGCGCCGGGCGTGGCGGCAACCAGTTCCTCGGCACGCGCGATCGCGCCCTTCATGCCCTTCTCGCGCGGAGTCAGGTCGAAGCTGGCGCCGTAGGCCAGCATCAGCCGGCGGCGCTCGATCGACATGCTGTCCGGCATCACCAGCACCAGCTTGTAGCCCTTGACCGCGGCCACCATTGCCAGGCCTATGCCGGTATTGCCGGAGGTCGGCTCGATGATGGTGCCGCCCGGCTTCAGCACGCCACGGCGCTCGGCGTCTTCGACCATCGACAGCGCAATGCGGTCCTTGATCGAGGCGCCCGGATTGCTGCGCTCGGACTTGATCCAGACTTCGTGCCCGCTGCCGAACAGGCGGTTGATGCGGATATGCGGGGTATTGCCGATCGTCTGCAGGATGTTCTGGACCTTCATCGTGTTCTCCGTGGCGGGCGCGGCGCGGCAGGGCCCTGGGGGCAACGGCGTCGCTGGATCGAAATGAACGGAAGATTTTAGTGCAAAGCGGCCACGGGGCCCGTGGCGTAGGATGGTGCCCCGCTGCGCTTTCCGCTTTCGCGCTTCCGGTGTTCCACCCTGCGCTTTCACGCGCCGCGCATGCGCCTATTTGCGGAACACCAGGCTGAAGTTGTTGGCCGGCATCGGCACCGGCTCGTCGCAGCGCAATCCCTGTGCGGCGCCCAGCGCAACCACGTCCTCCATGTCGCGCACGCCCCAGTCAGCGTCGGTGGCGCGCAGCTGGGCGTCGAAGGCGGCATTGCTCGGCGCGGTATGTGCGCCGCCGCGGCGATAGGGACCATACAGGTAGAGCACGCCGCCAGGCTTCAGCAGCCTCCCTGCGCCTGCGAACAGTGCTTCGGCCGCGGCCCACGGCGAGATATGGAGCATATTGATGCAGACCATCGCATCGGCCGCATCGATGCCCCAGGGCTGGCGGCACACGTCAAGGTCCAGCGGCGCGCGCACATTGGCCAACCCCGCATGCGCGGTCCATGCGGCGATCGATTCACGCGCGGCACGGTCGGGATCGCTCGGCTGCCAGGTCAGGCCTGGAAACGCCGCGGCAAAGTGCGCCGCGTGCTGGCCAGTGCCGCTGGCGATTTCCAGGACCGTGCCGCTGGCGGGCAGCACATTGCGCAGCACCGCGAGGATGGGCTCGCGATTGCGCTCGGTGGCGGGCGCCATGCGGCGTGCGTCGGGGTCGTGGGTCTGGTCGGTCATGGCGACTGGCTCGTTTGCCGGGTGAACGGCTAGCGTAGCAGAGTCTGCGCGGACCCGGGATGCACTGGCGGCGGCCAAGGCCGCCGCCTTCATGCTACAGCGCCCGCTTGCGGTCAGGCCTTCGCCAGCTTCACGCCCGTCGGGTCGCCGGTCAGGTACCCCACCGCCGCGCCGAAGCGGTCCTTGTAATTGGCACGCACCAGTGGGTCCAGCGTCGGCTTGACCACGTCATGCAGCGGCGATTCCCAGTCGCCCACGTGCTGGAAGTTGCTCATCACGTAGGTCCAGCCGTTGATCTCGTCCACCGCATGCAAGCCGGTCGACTCGGCGCCGGCCGGGCACGACAGCACGCGGCTGAGCACCTTGGTGTCGACGTTGTAGGCCCACAGGAAGTTGTTGACGTGGGTGTTGCTGTCCTCGCCGACGAACAGCGTGCGCAGCTTCTCCGAGAACTTGAGGTTGTCGGGCGTGGCGACCTTGTCCGGGTTGGCGAAGTTGCCGAGCGCATCCTGCTGCTTCATCTTGCCGCCGCCGAGGTCTTCGCTGACCAGTGCCGGCACCGCGGCCATGTCGACCGGCACCCATTCGCTGTTGATGGCGTTGCCGCTCTTGTCGGTCTGTCCGCCTTTCAGGTTCAGCTCATAGACGGCGCCGGAGTACGGGCCTTCGACCTGGATGTCGCCCTGGTTGGCGGCATTGCCGGTGAGCATGCTCGACTCGATGCGCGACATCGCCGAGTAGGCCTTCTTGTCCTTGATGTTGACCGTGGTGCCTTCCATCTTGGTAAAGCCCAGGCTGCCGCCGACCAGCGCGGCGTAGCGGTGGGTTTCCAGGTAGGCCGCGGCCTTTTCCATGCCCGGCACCAGCTTGATCCAGTTGGCCTTGCCGTTGTACAGGATGCGGGTGTAGCTGCTGTCGTTCGGGTTGACGGTCTGCACGTCCATGATGTCGGCCAGCCTGATGCCGCCATCGACCAGCGCGCGGATCTCGGCACTGGTGGCGCTGCCCAGCTTGATCCACGACAGCGTGGCGCTGCCCGGGCCGACGCCCGAGGTCTGCTGCCACTTGCCCACGTACAGCGAGCCGCTGGAAAGGTCGCGCGCGTTGTCGGCGATAAACATGAACAAGCCGCCGTTGGTGGCATCGTCGCCCATCAGCACGGTGCGCTCGTCGGGCATGACCTGCACCAGTTCGTGCGAGATGCGGCCCAGGCAGTAGTGCTTCCTGATGGTGCCGGTGCCGTCGGGGTTGACCGTCACTTCGGGCAGGTGGCCATAGTTGTAGGCATTGGCCCTGGCGGGGTCGCCATACAGGTTCTGGCTGTAGCCCTGCAGTTGCGTGACCGCCGCGGCGTCCTTCAGGTCGGTCTCGTACTCTTCGCTCGACAGGTGGGTGTTCCACGGCGACAGGCTCGCGCCGCAGGTGATCCACAGGCCGTTGACGCCGGAGGTATCGACGTTGTGGTACTTCACCGGGGTCAGCTTGCCGGTGGCCGGGTCCTGGTCCAGCGTCACGACAGCGATCGGCGACGGCAGCAGGCCGTACATGCTGGTGTTGTTCTGGTTGCGCGAGGTGTACTCGAACTGCACCACCGCAAACACGGTATTGCCCTTGACGCCGGGCACCGTCGGGTTGGCCAGCTTCAGCAGCGAGCTGCCGTCCGGTGCGTCGGAGAAGAACTGGCGTTCCTTGCCGGCCACGGAGGTGTCCATGATCGGCTGGTTGTTGATGTTGTAGTAGCCGCCGGCCACGATGGTGCCGCCCTTGCCGTCCGGCAGCGTGTCGCCGGTGACGAAGAACGGCTGGTAGGCAAGCTTGTAGGTGGTGCTGCTGCCGTCGCTGAACGACACCTTCAGGCTCGAGCCGACGGTGGTGGTCGCCATCGCGGCGGCATCCGACAGCGTGGGCGCGCTCATGGGAATGAACTCGGCCGTGGTGAAGGTGGCGCCAGGCGCCGGGCCAGTGGCGGGCGCGGCCACGGCATCGTCGCTGCCGCCGCAGCCGGCCAGCAGGCCGGCGGAAGCCAGGCCAAACGGAAGCATCGGCGCGCCCGCCAGCAGTTTCAGGGCCTTGCGGCGGCCAGCATCAGGTTGTTGTTGCATGGTTTTATCCGGGGAAAGGGATGGATCTGGTTTTTTTGACCGCTTGATCGCGCCGGCACCGCGCGGGCGGCCGGGCACCTGTTGGCACAGGCGGGCGGCGGGCGGCATTGCGCCCGACAGCCGGAGATCGTAGGGCGTCTTTGTGACAGGAAGTTGACGATGCAACACTTCACATGGGAGCCACGGCCGGGGTGACTCATCCGCTGCGGTACACTTCCCGCTTCTGTCCGCGGCTCGCACCGCGCAGCTTCTTCCAGCTTTTTCCGCCCTTCCCGCTTGCCGACCTACACGCTAGCCCACCCTGTCCAGGCCGAAGTCGAAATCCGCAAGAGCCGTTTCCTGGCCCTGGCCTTGCCGGTGGCCGACCGCGACGCGGCCATGGCCGCGCTGCAGGCGCTGCGCGCGGAACACCCCACCGCTACCCATGTGTGCTGGGCGCTGCTCGCCGGCGGCGCGTCGGGCATGTCCGACGACGGCGAACCTTCGGGCACCGCCGGCCGGCCGATCCTGGAAGTGCTGCGCCACCACGACCTCGACGGCGTGCTGGCCGCGGTGGTGCGTTACTACGGCGGCGTCAAGCTGGGCGCTGGCGGGTTGGTGCGCGCTTACACCGATGCCATCGCCGCCGCGCTGAAATCGGCCGAACGCATCGAGCGCATCGCCTACGCCACGCTGACGATATCGATCGACTATGCCGACGAGCCACGCGTGCGCCGCTGGATCGAACAGGCCGCCCAGCACGGCTGCACGCTGGCCGATACCGCCTATGGCGCGCTGGCAACGCTGGTGCTGCGCCTTCCCGCCACGCAAGTGGATACGGCGCGCGATGCCTTGCGCGACGCCACCCATGGGCGCGCGCAATTTCCGCAGGCACAGGACGATTCCCATGGATGAACGCGATGCGTCCATAGCGGACATCGGCGGCGAATTCACCGCGCAGGTGCTGCCAGGCGGCCAGACTT
The DNA here is from genome assembly GCF_004353535.1 of Cupriavidus sp. L7L. Lineage (NCBI taxonomy): Bacteria > Pseudomonadati > Pseudomonadota > Betaproteobacteria > Burkholderiales > Burkholderiaceae > Cupriavidus > Cupriavidus sp. L7L. The sequence goes on along the minus strand of NZ_SMNY01000021.1, from coordinate 107,929 downwards.
TTGCCGCCCCGGCCGCGCTAAGCTTGCTGGAAGCCGCCTTGCTGGACGGCGTGCCGCTGCCCAACTCCTGCCGCAACGGCACTTGCCGCGCCTGTGCCAGCCGGTTGCATGCCGGATCGATCCGCTACCGGATCGAATGGCCCGGGCTGAGCCTGGATGAGAAAGAGGAAGGGTTGATCCTCCCGTGCGTGGCTTGTGCGGTCACTGATGTAGTGATCGAGCCGGTGACGCCGGGGTGACGCCGGGGTGACGCCGGGGTGACGCTCCTCACCCCCCGACCGCCAGAAAAAACCGCAACGCCAGCTTCAGCCCATCCGGCCCCGCCGGATCCGAGAACGCGTGCCCCCCCGCCCCGCCACTCCACGCATGGCCGAGCCCTTCGACCCGCACCAGCCGCATGTAAGGCGCCTTGCCCTCGGTCCAGTCGAACACATCGACCGCACGCCGCATGCCGCGCTGGGCGCGCCGCGCCGGCACCGCGGCAAGCGGATGGGCGCCTTCGGGCTGCAGGTGCATCCACAGTGCCGCCGCCGCGGTGGCATTGCTGAAGTCGACCATGGCGTCGGCGTCGCCATGCAGCAGCAGCAGCGGCGGCGGGCGCCGGCCGGCAAGGCCGAGGCGCAGCGCGTGGACGGCCTGCGCATCGGGCCCGCGCTGGCCGCGCATCGCGCGTGTGGCCTGCGCCGCGTTGGTGGCGCTCCACGGCACCGCACCGGAATGCGAGCCCACCGCCGCGAAGCGCGCGGGATAGCGCAGGCCGAGCGTCAAAGCCATCGCCCCGCCCGCTGACAAGCCGAGCACGCTGACGCGGTTAGCCGCCACCGGATGCGTGCGGCATGCCTGCTCGACCAGCGCCATCAGCAGGCCCGCTTCCACCGCACCGTGCCCGGCGGGTTTAAACCAGTTCCAGCAGCGCTGCGCGTTCGCCTGCGAACTCTGCTCGGGCAACAGCACCACCCAGCCCGCCTCGCGCGCCACGGCGGCAGCACGCGTGACCGCTGCAAAGCTGGCGGTGTCCTGCCCGCAGCCATGCAGCAACACCAGCATCGGGGCGCGCCGCCTGCCGTTGGCGCCCGCCGGCACGAAGATGCGATAGCGCCGCGGCGCGAGCGGCCCGGCGCCCCAGCTGCCCTCCTCCCAGCGGCCGCTGCCGCGGCTGCGCGGCGGCTCGGCCGGCGACACCACGCCGGACAGCGCGCGCTGCGTGGCCGCGGTGACTGCAGCGGATTGCTTCACCGCGTTGCGCACGATGGCTTCGGTCATCGGCTTGGTGATGTTGCGGTTGACCGCGCGCTGCATGCGGCGGGCATTGCGCGTGGCGGCCTTGTTCAGCGCGGACCAGAGCTTTGCACCGGAAGAGCGGGGCATGCGTCGTCCTGTCGGTGTGGGTAACCCGTGCATCATATGCCGAGTCGCGTGCATGGCATGGCGCACAGCATCGGCTTTGCATGCAACGCGATCGCGATCACTGCCTACAATGCAAGGGTCGTGTCGCGCCGAGGCACGGACAGGAGGCGAGCATGATCGATGCAACGAGCCAGTTCAGGCCTTTGGATCCGGGCCGCGTTAACCTGATGGATCCGCTTGAAGTGCAGTACTGGTGCCGCGAGCTTCACTGCAGCGAGCAGGATCTCGAAGCGGCCGTCGATGCCGCCGGCGACCATATCGCCGCAGTTCGGGACCAGCTGGAGTCAAGCCAGCCGGGCACCCCGCCCCACTGAAAGCGCAGGCACGGCCGGATCACGCCGGCCGTGCCTGTCATGAACCCGCTTGCCGGTCCAGGGCCGCGCCGTCGATCAAACGGCTCGAATACCCCGGACCGTCCCAGTGCTGGCCAGTGCGCCAGCGTCAGCCGCATACCCGGAATAAGCGCAGTGCAGACCGGAATTCAGTAATGCTGAGTTCGCGCGGGGCGATTTTTGCTGCATGATTTCGGGCCCGGATCAGGCGTGGCAGCAGATCGCGCCAACCCGGGAGTTCGGAGTACGAAGGGGTCACCTACACGAGGACGCATCGACATGACCATCAAGCTGCCGGCCATCACCATTTGCGCAGCCCTGCTCGCCCCTGCCGCCTGGGCAGGCAACGACACCCACTGGACCTACGCCGGGCCGACCGGCGCCAGCCATTGGGGCGAGCTCGACGCCGGCTACAAGACCTGCACGCTGGGCAAGCACCAGTCGCCCATCGATATCCGTACCAACAAGACCGTGAGCGCGGACCTGAAGCCGATCGGCTTTGGCTACACCGCAACGCCGGCAACCGTGGTCAACAACGGCCATACCATCCAGGTCAACCTGCCTGCGGGCGGGCAGGCCGAGTTCGACGGCGCGGCGTACAAGCTGGTGCAATTCCACTTCCATACGCCGAGCGAAGAGAAGATCAACGGCAAGGCCTATCCGCTGGTGGCGCACCTGGTGCACCAGAACGCCGAAGGCAAGCTGGCGGTGGTGGCGGTGCTGTTCAAGACCGGGCGCGAAAACGCGGCGTTGCAGCCGGTCTTTGCCAGCCTGCCGGCCAAGGCCGGCGAGTCGCGCGAGCTGGGTGCGCCGATTGACGTGGCGGCGCTGCTGCCTGCGCAGCAATCCTACTGGGCGTTCACCGGCTCGCTGACCACGCCGCCTTGCAGCGAGGATGTGCGATGGCAGGTGTTGAAGACGCCGGTGGAGATTTCGGCGGCGCAACTGGCGACGTTCCGCAAGCTCTACCCGATGAATGCGCGGCCGGTGCAGCCGTTGAATGGGCGGGTGGTGCAGGCGGGGCGGTGAGGATCGTTCGCGTATCCATGACCTTTGCTTAACCGACTGGGTGCTCCCTCTCCCGCAAGCGGGAGTGGGGAGAAAACCGATCGTATGCGAAAGCGTGATCACGAAAGCCCGCGCATCGCCAGCTCGCCGCCCAGCACCAGCAGCCCGCAGAAGAACAGCTTGCGGAAGCGCTCCGCACTGATGCGATGGCGCAGCCATTGCCCGATGAACATGCCGCCAAGCGCAGGCACCAGTGCCAGCAACGAAGCCCCCAGCACCGGGGTGTGCAGCAACGATCCGTCCAGCGCCAGGCCGACCGCCAGCGCAATGGTCGAGATCGTGAAGGACAGCCCCAGCGCCTGCACCAGGCCCTCCTTTTCGAGCCCCAGCCCTTGCAGGTAAGGCACAGCGGGAATCACGAACACACCGGTCACCGCAGTGATCGCGCCGGTCACCACCCCGACCACCGGCCCGAGCCAGGCCTCTGCCGCCGGCGGCACGTGCAGCTTGACCGCTGCCAGTCCGACCACCGCATACAGCACCAGCGCCACGCCAAGCGCCGAGGTAGCGTGGGTCATCATCCCGGCCGCGACCAGCGCAGCGCACAGCCACGTGCCGGCGCAGATCGCCGCCAGCATCGGCCATAGCCGAAGTACCAGCTGGCCGAAGCGCGGACCGCTGAACAGCTGCACCACGTTAGTCACCATCGACGGCGCCACCAGCAGCGCCGCGGCCTGCGCCGGCGGCATCACCAGCCCGAGCAATCCCACCGCGACGGTGGGCAGGCCCAGGCCCACCACGCCTTTGACCAAGCCTGCCAGCAGGAAGGTCAGGCCGATAAAGGCAGCCTGCGTGCCGATTGCTTCCATCGTCATCGCATGCTCCTTCAGCCGGGCTTGCGGTCGTGCACTGCGCGGCTGTCGGCGGGGGCTTCGTCGCGTGCGTGCATGCCGTAGTCGCGCAGCACCTGTGCCACGCGCAGGCGGTAGTCGGCAAACACGCCGCCGCGGCCCGCGGCCTGTGCCTCGCGGTGCGCCACGGTATTGCGCCAGGCGATCACGGCCGCCTCGTCGCGGAAGAACGATAGCGACAAAACCTTGCCCGGGTTGGCCAGGCTCTGGAAGCGTTCGACCGAGATAAAGCCGTCGATGCTCTCCAGCTCGCTGCGCAGCCTTGCGGCGATATCGAGGTAGGCGTCGCGGCGGCCCGGTGCGGGCTCGACTTCAAAGATGACGGCGATCATGAGGGCTCCGTGTTTTGAATGGTGAGTTCAGCAGAAATGCGGGATGCGGGCGTTCAGGGAAGGACGATAGCGAAACGCGCGCGCCAGTACGGCCGGGGCGGCGCCGCGTGCAAGTAGTGCCGTCACCGTCGCGCCGGCGAGCGCCTGCGCCAGCCTGTCGCCTGGGCACGCGTGGCGTCCGTGGCCGAAGGTCCACGGACGCTCGCCATCCGCCATACCGCCGCAGGAGGCTGCGGCGAGCAGCACCAGCACCACATCGCCGGCCTTGACGTCATGGCCGCACAGGGTTGCATCGGCGGCGAGGAAGCGGCGCGTGTTCTGCACCGGGGGATCCGACACCGCCACCTCTGTGACCAGTTGGTCCGGTGATATTCCGGGCAACGCCTTGCCACGGCCGAGATGCAGCAGCGAATTGCCTGCCAGCGCGGCGGTGGCTTCGCAGGCCTGCACCAGCAGGCCGATGGTGTTGGCGGCCACCGCTTGCGCATCGATGCCCGCCGCACAGGCAGCCTGCTGCAGCGACGGCAACGGGCCTGCTGCCGGTACGGCATTGGCGAGCCAGTTGCCGAGCCATTGTGCGGCGACCACTCCGGCTTGCACGGCGTTCGCATCGGCAAGCGGTGACTGTGCGGCGGCAAATGCTGCGACGTGGGCGGCCACGGCCGCTGCCGTGGCTCGATCCACCGCGACGGGCAGGCCGAGCAGGTCAGCCAGCGTCACGACCGGCAGCGTCGACAGGACGCCATTGATGCGTTCCGCGGACCATGCCGTGCCGGCGTCCATCAGCTCAGCCAGCGCTGCCGCACGACGTGCAGCTGCCGCCGGATCGATGGCGGCAAGCAATGGCATCAGCAGGTCCTTCAACGGCGCATGCGCGGCGCCGTCGTTCATGCGGATCAGCCGGCCGAACAGATCCCCGGCGGCGGTACCAGCCAGTGCGGGCGGCACCGGCTGCGCTGGCGGACGCACGCGGCAGTCGGGGTGGGACAGCACCGTCGCCACTTCGCGTGCGCCCGCCGCAACCCACAGGCCGAGCCGCTGGTCGCGGAAAAACGGCCGGTGCGTCGCCAGTTCGCGGTAGTAGGGATAGGGATCGGGGTGCGTGACGGCGCTTAGCGGGTCGAGCGCATGGTTGGCATCGTTGGCATGGGATTCGGCGGCAGGCAGCATGGCGGCACACGGGGGCTGAAATATGCTGCCAGTTTGCCGCCTGGGCACGGCAAACGCTTCACGGCGACGTGAAAGATGGATTGCCGGCCTGGCGGTCCGCAGTCACCGGCTCATCTTTCCTGTGCGCCAGCCGGTACAGCACCGGCAACACCAGCAGCGTCAGCGCCGTCGACGACAGGATGCCGCCGATCACCACCGTGGCCAGCGGACGCTGCACTTCGGCGCCCGTGCCGGTGGCCAGCGCCATCGGCACGAAACCCAGCGACGCCACCAGCGCGGTCATCAGCACGGGCCGCAGCCGCGTCAGCGCGCCGTCGCGGATCGCCTGGTCGAGCCCCACGCCCTCCTCGCGCAGCGAACGGATGAACGACAGCATCACCAGCCCGTTCAGCACCGCCACGCCGCACAGCGCGATAAAGCCCACCGCGGCCGAGATCGACAGCGGGATGCCGCGCAGCCACAGCGCGAGGATGCCGCCGGTCAGCGCGAACGGGATGCCGGTGAAAACCAGCAGCCCGTCCTTGACGTTGCCGAACATGGCGAACAGCAGCACGAACACCAGCCCCAGTGCCAGCGGCACCACTACGCGCAGGCGCGCCGTGGCGGACTGCAGCTGCTCGAAGGTGCCGCCCCAGCTGGTCCAGTAGCCAGCGGGGATGCGCACGCGCTCGCGGATGGCGGCCTCCGCCTCGGGCACGAAGCTGCCGATATCGCGCCCGCGCACGTTGGCGCTGACCACGATGCGGCGCTTGCCGTTCTCGCGCGAGACCTGGTTGGGGCCCGGCGCGATCTCCACGGTGGCGACTTCGCTGAGCGGGATATAGCTGGTGCGCGCGCCCGCCACGGTGTCCTTCGGCAGCGCCACCGGCAGGCGCCGCAGCGCGTCCATGTCTTCGCGGACGGCATCGGGCAGGCGCACCACGATGTCGAAGCGGCGGTCGCCGCTGAAGAACGTCCCTGACACCTTGCCGCCGATGCCGATCGCCACCGCTTCCTGGATATCGCTCAGGTTGAGCCCGTAGCGCGCGGCCTTGTCGCGGTCGATATTGACGCTCAGCATCGGCAGCCCGGTGGTCTGCTCGACCTTGACCTCGGCCGCGCCCGCAATGCCCTGCAGCACCGCGGCGATGCGGTTGGCGGTGTCTTCCAGCACGGCGTTGTCGTCACCGAACACCTTGACCGCAACGTCGGAGCGCACGCCCGAGATCAGCTCGTTGAAGCGCAGCTGGATCGGCTGCGAGAACTCGTAGTTGTTGCCGGGCAGCTTGCCGACCTCCGCGCGGATCGCGGCGATCAGTTCGTCGCGCGTGCGGCGCGGCGCGGGCCATTCGGACGGCGGCCTGAGCATGATGTAGCCGTCCGAGATATTCGGCGGCATCGGGTCGGAGGCAATCTCGGCGGTGCCGGTGCGCCCGAACACGCGTTCGATCTCGGGGAATTTCGCTTTCAGCGTGGTCTCGACCTGCTGCTGCATCGCCACCGATTGCGTCAGGCTGGTGCCGGGAATGCGCAGCGCCTGGATGGCGAGGTCGCCCTCGTTGAGGCTGGGCACGAACTCGCTGCCCAGGCGCGTGGCGATCGCCAGCGACAGCGCCACCGCCACGCCGGCCAGCGCCAGCACCACCGGCGTCGCCGACAGCGAGCGGTCCAGCAGCACGGCATAGCGGCGCCGCGCCCACGCCATCAGCCGGTTCTCGCGCTCGGCCACGCGATTGCCGATGGCCAGCGCTACCGCGGCGGGAACGAAGGTTACCGACAGCACCATCGCGCCCAGCAGCGCCAGCACCACCGTGATCGCCATCGGGTGGAACATCTTGCCCTCGACGCCGGTCAGCGCAAAGATCGGCAGGTACACCACCATGATGATGAGCTGGCCGTACAGCAGCGGCCGGCGTGCCTCGCGCGCGGCGCCGAAGACCTCGTGCAGGCGCTCGGTGCGCGTCAGCGCGCGGCCATGCCGTTGCTGCGCATGCGCCAGGCGCCGCACGCAGTTCTCGACGATCACCACCGCGCCATCGACGATGATGCCGAAGTCCAGCGCCCCCAGGCTCATCAGGTTGGCGCTGGTGCGCGTGTGGACCATGCCGGTAAAGGTGAACAGCATCGACAGCGGGATCACCAGCGCGGTGATCAGCGCCGCGCGCAGGTTGCCGAGGAACAGGAACAGGATGGCGATCACCAGCACGGCGCCTTCCAGCAGGTTCTTCTTCACCGTGGCGATGGCCTTGTCGACCAGCTTGGTGCGGTCGTACACGGTGATCGCCTTCACGCCGGCCGGCAGCGTGCGGTTGATCTCCGCCATTTTGCGGTCGACGGCCTGCGACACCGTGCGGCTGTTCTCGCCGATCAGCATGAAGACCGTGCCCAGCACCACCTCGCGGCCATCCTCGGTGGCGGCGCCGGTACGCAGCTCGCCGCCGGTCTGCACGCTGGCCAAATCGCGCACGCGGATCGGCTGGCCCTGCGCGGTGCCGACGATGACGTCGCGGATATCGTCGAGCGAGCGCACCTGGCCCGGCACACGCACCAGGTATTGCTCGCCGCGCCGCTCGATGTAGCCGGCGCCGACGTTGTCGTTGTTCTTCTCCAGCGCCGTGACCACGTCGGCGAGCGACAGCCCGTACGACGCCATCCGCTCCAGGCTTGGCGCCACCACGTAGGCGCGCGCATGGCCGCCGATGGCATTGACCTCGGCCACGCCAGGCACGTTGCGCAGCTGCGCACGGATCACCCAGTCCTGGATCTCGCGCAGGTCGGGCAGCGTGTAGGGCGTGCCGTCGGGCTTGCGCGCGCCGGGCTCGGCTTCGACGGTCCACAGGTAGATCTCGCCGAGGCCGGTCGAGATCGGGCCCATCGCCGGCGTGATGCCGGGTGGAAGCTTGTCGCGCGCTTCCTGGATGCGCTGGTTGACCAGCTGCCGCGCGAAATGGATATCGGTGCCTTCGCGGAAGATCACCGTGACCTGTGACAGCCCGTAGCGCGACAGCGAGCGGGTCTGCTCCAGCCCCGGCAGGCCCGCCATCACGGTCTCGACCGGATAGGTGATGCGCTGCTCGGTCTCCAGTGGCGAATAGCCGGGCGCGGCGGTGTTGATCTGCACCTGGACGTTGGTGATGTCAGGCACGGCGTCGATCGGCAGCCGGGTGTAGTTGTACAGGCCCAGCGCGGCCATGCCGAGCACGGCCAGCAGCACCAGCCAGCGCTGCTCGATGGCAAAGCGGATCAGGCGTTCGAACATGGCGCCTCCCGCTCAGTGCTCATGCCCGGCGCTGGCCTTGCCCAGCTCGGACTTGAGGATGAAGCTGTTGGCCGCGGCGTAGCGCGCGCCGGCCTGCAGGCCTTCGGTGATCTCGACCAGCTTGCCGCCGCTGCGGCCGGTCTTGACCGCCTGCATGGCAAACCCGCCCGGCACCGCGACGAACACGGCGCTGCGGCCATCGACCTGCTGCACGGCATCGGCTTCCACCGTAACCGGCACCTGCGTCGCGGCGCCGAGCACGCTGACGGTGACGAACAGCCCGGGCCGCCACGCCATGCCCGGATTTGACAGCGTCACGCGGGCCTTGGCGGTACGGGTCTGTTCGCCGAGCAGCGCGCCGACGTAGGAGACCTTGCCCTCGGCCTGCGTCTCCGAGGCGGTGGAACGGATCCTGACGGTCTCGCCCACGCGCACCTGGTCGAGGTCGCGCGCCGAGACCACGAACTCGGCCCAGACCGAACTCAGGTCCGAGATGGTGAAGACGCTGGCGTCTTCCTTGACGGCTTCGCCCAGCGACAGGTGCTTCTCGACGATGATGCCGTCGAACGGGGCGCGCAGCGCGAACTGGTTCAGGCTGCCGCCCTTGCCGTCCACTCGATCCTTGCCGGCGCTTTCCGATGCGCCGATCGCGACCAGCTTCTGCCTGGCATTCTGCACCGCGATCTGCGCTTCTTCCAGCGCGGCGCGGGCCTGCTGGTAGTCCTGCCCGGCAGAGATCTTCTCCTGCCACAGCGTCTTTTCGCGCGCGTAGGTGGCGCGCGCCAGCGCCTCGCGCCGCTGCGCCGCGAGCAGTTCGCTGCGCTGCTCGGCGAGTGCCGTGCTGGCGATTACTGCCAGAACCTGGCCCTTGGCGACCTGCTCGCCCAGGTTGGCCGGCACCGCCTGCGCCACGCCCGCGACGCGCGGCACCACGTGCGCGGTGCGGTCGTCGTTGAAACGGATTTCGCCGGGGAAATCGATGCTGCCGCGCAACGGCGCGGGGCCTGCCGTGGCGATACCGATGCCGGCCTGCTGCACCTGCTCCGGCGTCAGCTTGATGACATGGGGCTGGTCCGCGGCCTGCGCCGGCGCAGCGGCGGCAGCGGGGGCGTCGGCCTGCGTACTCGCCGGCTTGTCGTGCGCGTGGCCGTCGTCATGGTCGGCTTGCTCGCCCTTTTCAGCGTGCTCGCCATGCTCATGCCCGGCCTCGCCCGACCCGCCGCCCTTGCCCGTGAACAGGATCGCCGCGCCGCCCAGCAGCCCCGCGACCAGAATGGCCACCACCGCGGCCCGTTGTTGCTTGCTTATTGCCATGCCTGGAGCCTTCCGTATCAGTGTCCGAGGATGCGATCGATGCTGGCGGCCGCGTCATAGGTGCGGGCCAGCACGTCCAGGTAGCGGATGCGCGCCTGGAACAGGGTGCGCTGGGCGTCCAGCACGTCGAGGAAATTGAATTTTCCGGCCTCGAAGCCGCGCGAAGCCGCGGCATACGCCTGCTCCGCCGCCGGCAGCACCGAACCCTGCAGCGTCTGGGCCGCGGCGCGCGACACCGACAGCTGCGTCGACGCCTGCTGCAATTCATTGGCCAGCCGGATGCGGTTGGCGGCATGCACATCCTGCGCGCGGTCGGCCCGTCGCAGCGCCGCGTACAGGTTGCCCTGGTTGCGGTCGAACAGCGGCAGCGGGATCGCCACACCCAGCACGGCCATGTTGCGGTTGGCCTCGTTGTCGCGCTTGGCGCCGAGGCTGACGGTGACGTCGGGGTACTGGCGGCTGCGCGCCACCGCGGCTTCGGCGCGGCTGCGTTCGGCGGAGAGCCGGCTTGCGGCCAGCAACGGCGAATCTTCCAGCGCCGTTTCCAGCGCGGCGGGCGCGGGGCGCGACGGCAACGCGTCGAGGTCGCCCTGTGCCTGCGCGAAGCGCGGCGCGGCATTGCCCCACAGCGCGGCCAGCAACTGCCGTGCGGACTGCAGCGCGCCGGTGGCCTCGGCCAGTTCCAGCTCGGCGTTGGCCTGCTCGACCTGCGCGCGCGTCGCTTCCAGCGGCGCCACCTTGCCGGCGGCGACTCGGCGCGAGGCAGCCTGCGCCGCGCGGCTGGCGATGCCGACCGAGCCCTCGGCCAGCTTGACGCGCTCCTGCGCCACCAGCACGCCGAAGAAGCGCGCGATCACCGCGGCGCGGAGTTCGGCGCGCACGCCGCCCAGCTCTGCCTGCGCCAGCTCGCGGCCGCGCTCGGCCACGCCGATGCGGGCGGCGCGCTTGCCACCGAGTTCGATCGGCACGTTGAACTGGCCGGTGGTCGAGCGCGTGGCGCGGCGCGTGTCTTCCATCGACACTGCCAGCTCGGGATTGGGGATCACGCGCGCCTGCGTCAGGTCGCCCTCGGTGGCATCCAGCTCCTTGCCGGCGGCGGACAGCGCGAAGCTGCCGGCTTCGGCCAGCGCCAGCGCGGCGTCCAGCGTCAGCGTGCCGGATGGCTCGCGTACGCCCGCGCCGTCCGCACTGGCGGCGTACGGCGAGGGTTGGATGGCGGATGGTGGCGTCTGGGCGACGCCGGCAAGCGGGCTGGTCAGTACGGCCGCCAGCCCCAGCGGCAGCAAAAGTCTTCGCATCGAATTGCACCAGGAAAGAAACCGGGAATTCGGCGAGACGCCTGAGTTCAGCGAATCAGGAAGAAGTCAGGGAAGCGGGTAGCGTCGTCTCGCCGGCTAAGCGAGACGGGGCCACTGCGGGCGGTCGGGCGCCCTGGCGCTGTGGGAGGAGAAGCCGGCCTGCCGCGGGGCCTGCGCCAGTTCAACGCGCTGGCTGGCCTGCACGCGTGGCCCGTCGGCCCGTGCGAACGGGACCGAGGCGACATGGCAGACGCCGCAGTCGGGATCGGCGATGCCCAGCTTGTCAACATCAGCGTCGGCCTTGGTTGCGGGCTGGCCGGCCTCGCCTTTCTGCTGGTGCTGGTGCTCGTGATGCCCCAGGTGCGCCTTGGCCGCCGCTGCCACCTCGTGCCGGCAATAGGCGGCCGCTCCCGCCCAGGCGAACTGGAGCGGCAGGATCAGCGCGAGGACGATGAGGAGCAGGCGTTGCATGTCGGGAATGGCAGCGAGCCGCAAGTTTAACCGAGGCCGGGCGGTGTTCACGCGGCGAGCCGATTACATTTGCGTCATGACTAACGCGGCGCGCCAGCCGGCATCTATTTCAATTTATTTGAACGATTTGTCCATACTGCTCCCCGCTTATGCCCGGTCAAGACTCCTATAGTTCGTTACATGAACGGCACGCACACACAGCAAGACGTTCTGCCAAATTCAACGAATAATACTGGAGAAAATCATGACCAAGACCGCCCGTTTCGCTTCCGCCCTGTTCCTGTCGCTGGCCGCCCTCGGCGCCGCGCACGCCGCTAGCGCAGCCGAACCGCTGCCCGGCGACAAGTATGGTTACGAGTTCCGCTCGCACGACGTCTTCACCGACGGTGCGCGCACGCTGGCCGCCGCCACGCTGCCTGGCGACAAGTACGGTTATGAGTTCCGTTCGCACGATGCCTTCACCGATGGCGCCCGCGCCGGCAAGCCCGATCCGTACGTGGACGGCGCCCGCACGGTGGCCGGCCTGGACCGCAGCGGCGTATCGGCAGCCCCGGCGCGCAGCTTCGACCCGTACAGCGAAGGCAGCCGCGTGGGTGGTTTCGATCCCTACGGCGAAGGTGCGCGTGCGTGATTGCCGCCGGTTTGCTCCCCTCTCCCACTTCGCGGGGGAGGGGAGCGTTTGCGAGAGACGTTGGCTTGCGTTCAGCACCTCGCGCACCTGATTGCGAGCAGTGGCCTCAATCCTCCCGCCCCATCCGCCGCATCGCCTCCCGCATGGTCCGCATCTGCGCGCTGAACACGGTGCAGGCTTCGCAGATCGCCAGGTGGCTGCGCATGCGCAGCCGTTCCACCCATGACAAGGGCTGGTCCAGGCCCTTCATGGTCAGGTGGTGAACCTCTTCGCAGTCCGGCAGCAGGCGGCGGGCGGGGCGGTCGGGCATGGTGGTTGCCGAGGGTTATGTGGACGAGATCGTTCGCAGGAGGCCGATCACCCCTTGCCGGTCGCGTCGCGGCGCCCGAACCAGTGCAGTTCCAGGCACGCGCGCAGCCGCATGCGGGCCCGGTACAGCATGGCCCATGCATTGGTCGCGCTGATCTGCAAGACCTGACAGATTTCTTCGGTATCCAGCTCCAGCCATTCCCGCATCATGAACAGCCGGCCCAGCCGCGGCGGCAGCCGGTCGACGCACAACTGCAGGATCTCGAAGAACTCGCGGCGCTCGAAGGCGCGCTCGGGGTCGCCCCAGTCGGAAGGCGGGTCCTGGTAGTGGCCGTTGCGCGTGAACAGCGCATCCAGCGCCTCCTGTTCGGACGGCACCTCGCCGTTCTCCGGCGCTACCAGCGCCAGCCGCACCTCGCGCCGGCCGCTGCGCAGGCTGTCGATCAGCTTGTGCTTGAGGATGCCGACCAGGTAGGTGCGCAGCGAGGACTGGCCGCCAAAGCGCTCCGGGTGCTCCAGCGCGGCCAGCAGCGTTTCCGACACGGCGTCTTCCGCCAGCCCCTCATCGCGCAGCTGCAGGCGCGCAAAGCGCAGCAGGTAGGGCCGTACAGCCTGCAGTTCGGCAGGATCGAGGCTCATGGGGCGCGTCAGCGGCGTTGGCAGATGCGCCATGATACCGCTGGCCCGCGCTTCACGGCATGCGCTTCAGTTCAGTCCCCGGAATTGCCCGCAAAGCCTGAACACGTCCTCGTTCAGCGGCACCTCCCGCGCGCGGGCATAGCGGGTGGCCAGCTTGAGCAGCTCCTTGATATCGCGCCCGCTGGTCTTCGGATAGGCCCGCAGCAGCGCCTCGACCAGCCCGTCGCCCAGCTCGGCGCCGAACTGCGCCGCCTGCAGCCGCCACAGGCGCCGCGCATCGACCTTGCCCGGCGTTTCGTAGTGGATGGTGGCGATGCAGCGCGACAGGATGGCATCGTCGACCTCGCCGATGCGGTTGGTGGTCATGAACAGCAGGCCGTTGAAGTACTCCAGCGTGCGCAGGAACTCGGCGACGATGGCGTTGTGCTCGAGGTCGTTGTCCCACAGGATGGTGGTGCCGCCCGACTTGCCGGCCACGAAGTCCGGCACCAGCACGTCCATGTGCGAGGTCAGGATATCGATCAGGTCGCGGTGGTGGTCGGGCAGCACCAGCTTGTCGCGCAGCTCGGGCTGGTAGCGGTATTCGGTCAGGTGCTGTACATGCACCCACAGGTTGCGGTGCCATTCCAGGTGGAAGAGATGCACGTAGCCGTGCAGCGGCACCGACTCGAAGCCCGCCTCCACCCCGGCCTCGCGCCAGAACGACGCATCGCAGCTCATCTCGAACCGGCGCGCGAGCCGTTCCTCGTCATTGACGCAGCGCGCCGCCACGCCGTCGGGCACGCGCGTCAGCTCGGCCGCGCCCTTGGCGTCGAGCGACCACGCCGGCCCGCTGGCGACAAACTGCGCGCCGAAGCGCTGCTGGTAGCGCACGAAGCGCCGCGCGTGGTGTTCGAGGCCGTCTCGCGTGCAATTGCCGAGACGGCTCCCGATCGACAGGACTCAGCGTCCCGGCAATCTGTACGCGATGGTGCGGATGACACCACCGCTGTCGGGAACTTCGCAGAGAATCCGCGCGGACAGCACCTTCAGATTAAACGGCGGCGCGGTCAGCACGAGCCCGCTCGGTTGCGCCCCGAACAGGCGCAGGTGCGAGCCGATCGTCTTGTCGAGATTGGGCGTGAAGTTTGCGCTTTGTGGCAGGTACTCGGTCAGGATCAGGACCTTGTACGGCCCCAGCTTCGACAGCACGGTGGCGATGCGCGCATTGTCCAGATGGTCCAGCACCTGGCGCAGGAACACGATGTCGCCAGGAGGCAGCAGGTCGGTCGTGATGTCGACGCAGCAGAAGTCGACGTCAAGATCGGCGAACCTCGTGCGGTTCGACTGGATCGCCGCGTCCACCACGTCGCAGCCGATATAGCGTCCGCACACGGCGCGCAGGCGTTTGCCGACATTGAAGTCGCCGCAGCCCAGGTCGACGACGGACGGCCGCTCCGGCATTGCCGTCAGGTACGCAGTCACCGCCTCGACATAGGGTTCGACGATCTTCGGGTCGTGGGAACTGCTGCCGCTATAGAACCCCGACTGGTCCTCGGCCACGCCCCAGGCGCCGGTTTCGTACACATGGGTGAAGATTTCGCCCAGCGACTTGCCTTCGTACAATGAGCCTTCCCTGCGTATCACACCGTCGCGGCGGAATTTCAGCAGCCACGCCGGCATGAATGGCTTCAAGCGTTGCTTGAATCGTTGCGCCAGCACGGAACCTGTGGGAGTGGCTGCCGTAGTCATATTGTCTCCTGTCTAGGGCCTGCTTCGGATGTTTCAGACTAGTAACAAGCATGGGCCGTTTCATCCCAAAGATTGATGACGTTTGTGCGGAAAGTCTCAGAACACGCGGCTAATCTCGGAGCAGAGTAAGCGCTGCGCCAGCACCGCCTTGACGTGAGCCCAAGTTCGGCCATTCTCGGCCGCTGATGGTGCGCTCCCACCTGGCGTAGAGTGGCTTGACCTCGAAGGAGCGACCATCGCGCCGCACTTAGGCTGCCATCGCTCTAACGGCGACTACTCACCTTGAAAAGGATTAAGTCTGCCCGCTCCTAGAAACCCTCACGATTGTCCAATCTTCGCCACCAGAGACAACTTGCCAATCGCCGTCCTCATCTGCGATTCCGGCCTGAAATACCTGTCCACAGATTTGTGAGAGTGATCGACCGGCGCAAGACTACGTGCGCGCGATGAAGCTATCTCGCACGTAATGGCCCCGAGTTCGGCCATATACTCCGCCTTGCACCCTTTACCCGGAGCCGAACCATGGATTACACCCCCGGTATCAGCCAGCTGGCCGGCCTGCTCGCCGACCCCGGCCGCGCCGCCATGCTATGGGCGCTGATGGACGGCAGCGCGCGGCCCGCGGGCGAGCTGGCGCTGATCGCCGGCCTGTCGGCGTCGTCCACCAGCGGGCACCTGGCGCGGTTGACCGAGGGCGGGATGCTGGCGGTGGAGACGCGCGGGCGCAACCGGTATTACCGGCTGGCGGCGCCTGAGATTGGCGTGGCGATCGAAGCGCTGGCGTCGGCGTCGCTGGCCAGCCGGCCGCCGCGGCTGCGCGACGTGCCCGTGTCGCGCACCGCGCCGCCGGCGCTGCGGCAGGCGCGTACCTGCTACGACCACCTGGCCGGCGAACTGGCGGTGGGGTTGTTCGAGCGGATGACGCATAGCGGCTGGCTGGTGCTGGACGCGCAGCGCGTGGAGCTGAGCGGCGACGGCGCGCAGGCGCTGGCGGGACTGGGCATCGACATTGCTGCAGCGCGGCGCAAGCGGCGCCGGTTCGCCTGCACCTGCCCGGACTGGAGCGAGCGCAAACCCCACCTGGGCGGCGCGCTGGGCGCGGCGCTGCTGGGCAGCCTGCTGGAGCGCGGCTGGGTCGAGACTACGCGCACTTCGCGCGCGTTGCGCGTGACACCGGCGGGCCAACGCGAGATCATGCGCATCGCGGCATAGGTCCGCGGCACTAATCGCGGCATGATCAAGCCGCACGGCACCACAGGAGATCCCGCATGGCCACACCACTGGACGACGACACGCAGGACGCGATGGCGCGTTTCTTCGCCCTGATCAACCTCGACGACAGCGCGCAGACGGCGGCGCAGCTGTCGATGTTCGAAGACGCGCTGCTTGACGCCGAGGACGACGACACCGACGGCGGCGAGCTGCTGTGGGTGGTGCGCGAAGTCATCGACTGGCAATCCGGCTTCTTTGTCGACTGGAAGGACTGCCAGTCCTTTATCGGCTGCCTGAACCAGCTGTGCGAGCGCATCGACCTGGAAATCGACTGGGGCACGGACGAGCCCGAGGAAGAGTCGTTCCTGGAAAGCACCAGCGTGCCCGAGCTGATGGAGCTGGCGCACAACCAGTTGCGCGTGGCCGGCTATACGCTGTGGAACTGGGATACCGGCGGCGACGCCTACGCCGGCTGGATCACGCGCAGCGAGGATGATGAAGAGATGCTGGACCTGGCCGAGCAGTTGCGCTTCGAGGTCCGGCCCGCGAACCAGCCCTACTGAGCCATCCACGGCGAACGCTGCGGCTGGCCCAACCGCGCCACGGCGGCGCTGGCGGAGGCTTTGGGCACTTGCGCGAGTTCGGCGCCTTGTGTGAAGCCGCCGCCTTCCACCACGCGGCAGAAGATTTCCCAGTCTTTCCAGTCGATGGTCTTCATGCAGGGGGAAGCTGGGATAGGGTTGGGGGCGGCTGCGGTGGGAGAGCGGCATTGTCCCACAGTGTGGACAATGGCACCGGTCGATGCAAGCAGCGCTCGGCAGCGGTCCCGCGCAACCCTGAGGCGATCGCTTACTTGACTCTTACTCGAACAGGATCACCGATCGCGCCAGTTCGCCCCGTCGCAGTTCGTCAAAGGCATCGTTGATGCGCTCCAGCGGCAGGCGCTGCGCGATCAGCTGGTCCAGGTGCAGCCGGCCGGCCATGTAGAAATCGACCATGCGCGGCATGTCGACCGGGAAGCGGTTCGAGCCCATCAGCGAGCCCTGGATGCGCTTCTCACAGAGGAAGTCGCTGCCCTTCAGTTCGATCTTGACGCCCGGCGCGATCATGCCGATCACGGTGGCGGTGCCGCCGCGGCGCAGCATGGCAAAGGCCTGCTCGGTGGTCTGCTTCAGGCCGATGGCCTCGAAGGCGTGATGCACGCCGCCGCCGGTCAGCCCGCGCACGGCGTCGAGCACGTCGGCATTGCCGGCATCGATCACGTCGGTGGCGCCGAACTTGCGCGCCAGTTCCAGCTTGGCCGGCACCCGGTCGATCGCGATGATGCGGCCGGCGCCGGCAATCGCGGCACTGTTGACAGTGGCCAGGCCGATGCCGCCGCAGCCGATCACGGCCACGCTCTCGCCCGGCTGCACCCTGGCGGTATGGATGACCGCGCCCATGCCCGTGGTGACGGCGCAGCCGATCAGCGCGGCGCGGTCCAGCGGCATGTCGCGGCGGATCGCCACCAGCGCGTGCTCGTGGATCAGCATCTGCTCGGCAAAGGCCGACAGGTTCAGGAACTGGTTCATGGGTCCGCCCTGCCGCGCCATAAGCCGCGGCTCCTCGCCCTCGCGGCGGCGGGTGTCGGGCTCGATGCACAGCGACAGGTGCCCCGTCAGGCAATGCTCGCAATGGCCGCAGTACGCCGACAGGCAGGTGATGACGTGGTCGCCGGGCCTGACCGTGCGCACCTCGGCGCCAACCTGCTCGACCACGCCGGCGGCCTCGTGCCCCAGGATGGCCGGCATCGGGTAGGGATAGGCGCCGTCCAGGAAATGCAGGTCAGAGTGGCACACGCCCACGGCAGCGGTGCGCACCAGCACTTCGCGCGGGCCGGGCTTGCCGATGGCAACATCTTCGATCACGAGCGGGGTCTTGGGTTGATGCAGGACGGCGGCTTTCATAACGCTCCTTTGCGGCGGGCGTGCCGGGACGGCACGGTGCAATGAAGCGAAAAACCATAACCGCAAACGATGGTTCAGGAAAGGCGCGTCGGCGCCGTGCAGCGATGTTTACAACTCTTTCTTGATCGGGAGCACACGCAGTACACCGATGCCCAGATGCTGCAGTGCGCCCATGCCGGGCTCGCTGTCGTAGGTGGTGAGCTGACTGTTCTCGCGCGTGGTCCACGTCAGCCGCGCGTTGTTGCCGTCGGCATCGGTGCGCACGCCGACGCGGTAGGCCATGTCGAGCAGGCCGTCCTCGGTGGTCTTGATCATGCGCTCGGCCAGCGCCGGGCTGTCGAGCACGATGCCCATCTCGGTGTTCAATTTGGCCGAGCGCGGATCCATGTTGAGCGAGCCGATGAACACCAGGCGCCGGTCGACGATGTAGTTCTTGGCGTGCAGGCTGGCGCGGCTGGACGACAGCCAGGAGCGCGAGCGCGAACCCTTGGCGGCCTTGCCGCGCTGCGCCAGCTCGGCATAGGCGCTGGGCTTGAGTTCGTACAGCTCGATGCCGGCGGCCACCAGTGCCTCGCGGTGCGGGGCATAGCCCGCGTGCACGGCGCTGACGTCGGTGGCCGAGAAGGAATTGGTCAGGATGCGCACGCGGATGCCACGCTTTGCGATCGCGATCAGCCAGGCTTCGCCGTCGTCGTCGGGGACGAAGTATGGGGAGATCAGCAGGACTTCCTTCTGCGCGCCGCTGATCATCTTCTCCAGCCGGGCGGTGGCATGGCCGGGATCGTCATGGGTCTGGTGGGTGATCTTGGCGGCCTTGTCGGAGACCACCGTAGCCTTGCCGGTGTAGGCCGGCATGCGGCCGCTTTCGATGCCCTTGGCCAGGCCCGAGTCGAGCAGTTCCTGCACGTACTGGCTGGCCTTGGCCTGGTCGCCGCGCGCCTCGAGGCGCTTGCGCAGGTTGCGCATTTCCACTGGCGCCTCCTTGCCCTCGGGGATCAGCGCCACCACCGGGTAGGAAGACTCGTCATTCCAGTATTCGTCAAAGACCGCGGATACCTGCGGCACGGCCGGGCCGGCGATCAGCACGTCGAGGTCGCTGAAATCCATGTCGGTGCGCGCGGAGAAGTAGGCATCGCCGATATTGCGCCCGCCCACCACCGACATCTGGTTGTCCACCGTCATCGACTTGTTATGCATGCGCCGGTCCAGCCGGCTGAAGTCCGCCAGCATTTCCAGCCAGCGCAGGCTGCGGTTGGCGAACGGGTTGAACAGGCGCACTTCGATATTGGGATGCGAATCGACCGCCGACAGGACCTTGTCTACCTCGCCGCCGGTGCGCAGGTCGTCGAGCAGCATGCGCACGCGCACGCCACGGTCGGCAGCGTCGATGATATCGCCCAGCACCGCGGCGCCGGTACCGGTCGGCTCGAGGATGTAGGTCTGCAGGTCAAGGCTGCGCTGCGCCGCGCGGGCCAGCGCCAGGCGCGCGGCCAGCGCATCGGGGCCTGACGAGAGTGGGTAGAACAGCGACTCGCCCGGGCGCTGCGCCAGGCGCGGGGCCAGCGCCTTGCCCAGCGGCGTGTCCGCGGCAGTGGCGGTGGCGGCGGGCGCGCTGGACGGCGGGCGCTGGGCCGATGCCGGCAGGCTTGCGCAACCGGTCAGCCCCATGGCCAGCGCCAGCGTCAGCGTGATCGCCAGCGGCAGCGCTGCCAGCGGTTGCGGCCGCTGGCAGCAGGTATCGGACGGATAGTGGCAGAAGAAAGTCTGGAACATCCATGGAGCTCCCTGCGCCGGAAAGGCGCCGGGCCGGGACGCGCGCTGCAGTCAACTCCATACAGACCGCATGTGGCGTGCCAGACCCCGCTATCACGACAATACACCGCGGCAACAGGTGACGGCAGCGGTGCCATTCCTTTCCAGGCGGGGTCGTTGTCCTACATGGCTTGTGCGCTGCGGCATGACTTGCGTTGGGTGGCGTCAAGTTTGCGGCTTTTCCTGCACTGCGTTTTCTCTTATGATCCCGCCGCGTAGCCAGTTGTATATACCGGCCGGTAGGCCGCCCCGGCGGAACCTCCGGCCGCGTTGCCTCCGCGGCCGATCCCCGGCATAGTTGCGCGCTTTTGCGCGTCCCGACCCAAGTCCCGATGTCCAGCCAACCTTCCATTTCCGGCGCGCCAGCGCCAACGCTGCGCCGCACGCTGCGCGCCCGCCATCTCACCATGATCGCCATCGGCGGCTCGATCGGCACCGGGCTGTTCGTGGCGTCGGGCGCCACCATCGCGCAGGCCGGGCCCGGCGGCGCGCTGGCCGCCTACATCCTGATCGGCGCGATGGTGTATTTCCTGATGACCAGCCTGGGCGAACTGGCCGCGTACATGCCGGTATCGGGATCGTTCGCCACCTACGGCGCGCGCTATGTCGACGAAGGCTTCGGCTTCGCGCTGGGCTGGAACTACTGGTACAACTGGGCGGTGACCATCGCGGTGGAACTGGCCGCGGCGCAGCTGGTGATGCTGTACTGGTTCCCCGACACGCCAGGCGTGCTGTGGAGCGCGCTGTTCCTCGGCCTGATGTTTGCGCTCAATGCCATCTCGGTGCGCGGCTTCGGCGAGGCCGAGTACTGGTGCGCGCTGGTCAAGGTGGTGACGGTGATCGCCTTCATCGGCATCGGCACGCTGATGATCTTCGGCATCCTGCGCGGCGACATGCCGGCCGCGAACGGCCTGGCCAACCTGACCCTTGGCGATGCGCCCTTCGTCGGCGGGCTGCCGGCGCTGATCGGCGTGGCCATGATCGCCGGCTTCTCGTTCCAGGGCACCGAGCTGATCGGCGTGGCCGCCGGCGAATCGGCCGACCCGGCGAAGAACATCCCGCGCGCGGTGCGGCAGGTGTTCTGGCGCATCCTGCTGTTCTATGTGCTGGCGATCCTGATCATCGGCATCCTGATCCCCTACACCGACCCCAGCCTGCTCAAGAGCGACGTGCAGACCGTGGGCGTGAGCCCGTTCACGCTGGTGTTCCGCCATGCCGGCCTGGCCTTTGCCGCCGGCGTGATGAACGCAGTGATCCTGACCGCGGTGCTGTCGGCCGGCAATTCCGGCATGTACGCCTCGACCCGGATGCTGTACAACCTCGCCACCGAGGGGCGCGCGCCGCGCATCTTCGCGCGGCTGACGCGCAACGGCGTGCCGCTGCTGGCGCTGCTGGCGACCACCGCTGTGGGCGCGCTGTGCTTCCTCACCTCGCTGTTCGAAAGCAAGTCCGTGTACCTGTGGCTGCTTAACCTGTCGGGCATGACCGGCTTCATCGCGTGGCTGGGCATCGCGGTCAGCCACTACCGCTTCCGCAAGGGCTTCGTCGCGCAGGGCCATGACCTGTCGCGCCTGCCCTACCGTTCGCCGTTCTTTCCCTACGGACCGATCTTCGCCTTCGCACTGTGCCTGATCGTCACGCTGGGCCAGAACTACCAGGCCTTCACCAGCGGCAGGATCGACTGGGTCGGCGTGGCCGCCACCTATATCGGCATCCCGATCTTCCTGGCGATCTGGGCGGGCTACCGCATCGTGCGCAAGACCCGCTTCGTGCGCTATGCCGAGATGGAATTCCCCGCGCTGCCGGCCGGCGCCAATGGCGTGGCTACGCGCGCCGCGGTTCCGGTTCCGGTTCCGGTTCCGGGAGAATAGGGGCCAGTCCCGCGGATGGCACTGTGCCGCCCGTCCCCGGGCGGCCGCACGCTATGCTTGAGGCAGGCGCGCGGCGCGCCGACCAGGCCGTGGTCGCGGCATCGTGCAGGCAAGGCCTCGTCGCGCGCCAGCAATTCGATGGTGGCGGAAAGTTCGTTTTTCTGGCCCTGCAACGCCGACCGGTATGGGCCTTCCAATTCGCGTTTGTAGTCTCGTCTGAACTGGCTCGTCAGTTCATTCATCCTCATCGTTGAGATCCGCCATCAACGCCGCCACGGACCCGAATTTGCGCAGGCCGCCGGCCCGCGCTTCTTTCAGCGCGGCAATGGTTGCAGGGTTCGGAGTTATCAGCCCCGAAGGCAAAGCCTGCTCCAGCGCGATGCGGGTCAACAGCATGCGGACGGCGTCGGAAACGGTCAAACCCATTGCTTCCAGCACGGCCGCGGCCTCTTCCTTGATTTGCTGATCGATCCGGGCACGAACGAAAGTCGAGGCGGACATGGCAGGCTCCTGCGGACAATAACGAAGCAAGGGCTTGTCCTGCGGCGGGCCTACATCGCGAGCGACTTCGCTGCTCACTTGAGCAAGCGCTCTCGTCATGGCCGCATGCAAGGCGCTGTCCAGCCTCGTCACCGTACCCTTCGCCTCGTCCTTCTGAACCTTGGGGACGGATAACCGGTAGCGGTAGTGCTGGGCACTTCGCCAACGACAAACTGCCATTGCCCGAGGCTGGCTAGATGCCGTGCTGCCGCAACTGGCCGCCAGGTTCAACGGCGCGCAGGTGATCGGGTCGGGATCTTGCCTTGCCATGCACTGCGCCCGATCCAATAGGGCGGCCGCGGCTTTCCCCTGCCACGTGTCTTTTATCTGCGGCAAGGCGCCCCTCGCCGGGACGGCATTCATGTGCCCTGTTCCGCATATTGCAGCTTCCCTCTGCCTACCCGCCAGCATGTCTACCCGCCTCGCTCTTTCGGGAAAACGAATGTTGACAATCACCAAACCGTGATCTACAACATCGTCTACACACCAAACAGATTTTGTAGACAATTTAGTAGACAGCACAGCAAGCAATCCCATGGCGCACGAAAGAGCCAGACAGCCGCACGTTCGCCTATCGTCAAGACAACCATCTGCCAGGAGACTCAGATGATGCAAACGACCGTAACGCCAGATGCGACCGCCGGCGCGCCGCAGGCGGGGCATGCCGCACACGGCAATGCCCTGATCAAGCCCACCTACGACGAGCGGCTGACCAACGAGGACCTGGCGCCGCTGCGCAAGCAGACCTGGGGCACCTACAACATCTTTGCCTTCTGGATGTCCGACGTACACAGCGTGGGCGGCTACATCACCGCCGGCAGCCTGTTCGCGCTTGGGCTGACCAGCTGGCAGGTGCTGGTATCGCTGCTGGTCGGGATCGTGATCGTGCAGTTTTTCTGCAACCTGGTGGCCAAGCCCAGCCAGGTGACCGGTACGCCCTACCCGGTGATCTGCCGGGCCTCGTTCGGCGTGCTCGGCGCGAATATCCCGGCCATCATCCGCGGACTGATCGCGGTGGCGTGGTACGGCATCCAGACCTACCTTGCGTCCAGCGCCTTCCTGGTGCTGGCGCTGCACTTCTTCCCATCGCTGGCGCCATATGCCGACGTCAAGCTGCACGGCTTCGCCGGGCTGTCGACGCTGGGCTGGGCCGCGTTCATGGTGCTGTGGGTGCTGCAGGCGCTGGTCTTCTGGACCGGCATGGAGACCATCCGCAAGTTCATCGACTGGGCCGGCCCGGCGGTGTACGTGGTAATGATCGCGCTGGCGATCTGGCTGGTGAACAAGGCCGGCTGGGAAAACGTCAACTTCACGCTGAGCTTCGTCAAGTACACCGGCTGGGAAGCGGTGCCGGTGATGCTGAGCGCGATCGCACTGGTGGTGTCGTATTTCTCCGGCCCGATGCTGAACTTCGGCGACTTCTCGCGCTATGCCAAGGATTTCAAGTCGGTCAAGCGCGGCAACTTCTGGGGCCTGCCGGTCAACTTCCTGGGCTTCTCGCTGCTGACCGTGATCACCACCTCGGCTACGCTGCCGGTGTTCGGCAAGCTGATCACCGACCCGGTTGAAACGGTGAGCCATATCGACAGCACCTTCGCCATGCTGCTGGGCGCCTTCACCTTCATGACCGCGACCATCGGCATCAACATCGTCGCCAACTTCGTATCGCCGGCGTTCGATTTCTCCAATGTGTCGCCCAAGCACATCAGCTGGCGCACGGGCGGCATGATCGCCGCGGTGGCCTCGATCTTCATCACGCCCTGGAACCTGTACAACAACCCGGCCGTGATCCACTACACGCTGGATGTGCTGGGCGCCTTCATCGGCCCGCTGTTCGGCATCCTGATCGCCGACTACTACCTGGTGCGGCGCCAGCACGTGGAAGTCGATGACCTGTACACGCTGAACCCGCGCGGCCGCTACTGGTACCGCAACGGCTTCAACCCGGCGGCGGTGGCCACCATGATCCCCGCGGCCATCATCCCGATCCTGTGCGTGGTGGTGCCGGCCTGGCAGGCTGCGGCCAACTACAGCTGGTTCATCGGCATGGGCATCGCGCTGGTGCTGTACCGCCAGCTGGCACCGCGCATGATGCCGGGCCACCTGGCCGCGCCCGCCGCTGCCTCCAGCCAGGCTTGAAACGACATCACTCCTTCGACAGCATCCATCCCAGAGCCGCGTCCCATGAAGCTGAAGATCATCAACCCCAATACCACCGAAAGCATGACCGAGAAGATCGGCCAGTGCGCCCGCGCCGTGGCCGAGCAGGGCACGCGCATCAGCGCGGTCAGCCCGCGCATGGGCCCGGCCTCGATCGAGAGCCACTATGACGAGGCGCTGTCGGTGCCCGGCATCCTCGACGAGATCCTTGCCGGCGAACAGGAAGGCGTGGACGGCTACGTCATCGCCTGCTTCGGCGACCCCGGCCTGTACGCGGCGCGCGAGGTGGCGCGCGGCCCGGTGATCGGCATCGCCGAGGCGGCAATGCACATGGCCAGCATGGTCGGCAGCAGCTTCAGCGTGGTGACCACACTGGCGCGCACCTGCAATATCGCCTGGCACCTGGCCGAGCGCTATGGCATGAAGCGCTTCTGCAGCAACGTGCGCGCCTGCGACCTGCCGGTGCTCGACCTGGAGCGCCCCGGCTCGGACGCGCGCCGCATCATCACCGAGGCCTGCCGCCGCGCGCTGGTGGAAGACCGCAGCGAATGCATCGTGCTCGGCTGCGCCGGCATGACCGACCTGTGCGACGAAATCGCCGACGCCATCGGCGCGCCGGTGATCGACGGCGTGACGTGCGCGGTCAAGCTGGCCGAGGCGATGGTCTCGGTGCGGCTGGCCACCAGCAAGCGCGGCGACTGGGCGCGGCCGCTGCCCAAGGCGTATGCCGGCATGCTGGCGCCGTATGCGCTGAACTGATGTTTCCAGAACCTCTTACCTTATCGCGCAACATGCTCCAGACACGTTATCCCCGCGACCTGACCGGCTACGGTGCCCAGCCGCCCCACGCGCGCTGGCCGGGCGGCGCGCGCGTCGCCGTGCAGTTCGTCCTCAACTACGAAGAAGGCGGCGAGAACTGCGTGCTGCACGGCGACGCCGCCTCCGAGCAGTTCCTCTCCGAGATCGTCGGCGCCGCGGCCTACCCCGACCGCCACATGAGCATGGAGGGCATCTATGAATACGGCTCGCGCGCGGGCGTCTGGCGCATCCTGCGCGAGTTCGAGAAGCGCGGCCTGCCGCTGACCATCTTCGGCGTGTCGATGGCGCTGCAGCGCCATGCCGAACTGACGCGCGCCTTCGTCGAGCTGGGCCACGAGATCGCCTGCCACGGCTGGCGCTGGATCCACTACCAGAACATCGACGAGGCCACCGAGCGCGAGCACATGCGCATCGGCATGCAGATCATCAAGGAGCTGACCGGCGAGCTGCCGCTGGGCTGGTACACCGGCCGCGACAGCCCCAACACGCGCCGGCTTGTAGTCGAGCACGGCGGCTTGCTGTACGACTCCGACTACTACGGCGACGACCTGCCCTTCTGGACCGAGGTGGAAGTCACCGGCGGCGAGAAGAAGCCGCACCTGGTGGTGCCGTACACGCTGGACTCGAACGACATGCGCTTTGCCACGCCGCAAGGCTTCAACACCGGCGAGCAGTTCTTCCAGTACCTGAAGGATTCGTTCGACGTCCTCTACGAGGAAGGCGATCCCGCAGGACACGACAGCCCCAAGATGCTGTCGATCGGCATGCACTGCCGGCTGCTCGGCCGCCCCGGCCGCTTCCGCGCGCTGCAGCGCTTCCTCGACTATGTGCAGGGCCATGACAAGGTGTGGATCTGCCGCCGTGTCGACATCGCGCGGCACTGGGCGCAGGCGCATCCGTTCCGCCCCGCGACGGCTGGCGCTGCCGTTGCCAACCCGGTGAAGGAAGCCGCGACGGCCTGACCAGGAACGTCCGCGTCGCCATATTTGTGTACGATATAGCCGTGTTTCGTCGCCACTTCCGGCGACACCCCGACTGTCCGTACCCTGATATGGCAACCACATCGAAGAAGGCGGCGCCCGGCGCCGCGGCAAAAGCGCCGCGCCGGCCCGCATCCAAAGCGGCACCGAAAGCCGCACCCAGGCCCGTCCCGCCAGCCACCCCGGAGGAACCGGCCGGCAACGAGTCCGCCGCCGGCGAGGCCTCTGCCACCGAGGCCATCTACCTTGGCCTGCTGACGGCGATCATGGAGCATCGCCTCCTGGCCGGCACCAAGCTGGTCGAAGAACGCCTGTGCGAGGTCACCGGCGCCAGCCGCGCCCGCATCCGGCAGGTGTTCGCCCGCCTCGCGCATGAAAAGCTGGTGACGCTGGTGCCCAACCGCGGCGCCTTCGTGTCGAGCCCCACCGTCGACGAGGCGCGCGAGGTCTTTCAGGCCCGCCGCGTGGTCGAGCCCGCGCTGGCCGCCGAGCTGGCGCTGGGCGCCACGCCGGCCAAGGTCCGCAGCCTGCGCCGCCATGCCATGGAAGAGGACAACGCTCGCGCCCGCGGCGACCGCGCCGCGATGATCCGGCTGTCCGGCGAATTCCATATCCTGCTGGCCGAGATGGCCGGCAATGCGATCCTGGAAAAACTGATCCGCGAGATGGTTTCGCTCACCTGCCTGATCATCACGCTGTACGACCGCCCCGGCGCACCCGCATGCGCCGAGCACGAGCACCGCCAGCTGATCGATGCCATCGAGCAGCGCGATGCCGCGCGTGCCAGCGCACTGATGGCCGAGCACCTCGAGCACATCGAAGGCTCGCTCGACCTGAGCATGCCCGACAGCGGCGCGCCCGACTTCTACAGCATCTTCAGCAAGGGTTGATTGAAGCACCCGGTGCGCCGGCCTGGTATTGCACTCGCCGCATGGCAGCCTAGACTGCGTGGATAACAACCCGCACTTGCAATGCGCCGCAGGGGGTGTCATGGCTGCCACTGCCGAAACCGTCACAACCCAGCGTCCGCCGCTGGCCTTCGAGCGTCTCTATGCCGATGCCGACGGCGAATCCCACTTCGGCCCGGTTTCCGTGGCCATCACGGAGAGGCTGTTTGCCCCGCCCGCGCGGGCCTTCTGGGTATCGCCGCTGGCCGATGCGGCGCGACAGGGGTTCCTGCTGGTGCCGGCCGGCTGGGTCGGCACGCTGCACCCGTCGCCGATACGCATGTGGATCTTCGTGCTGGCCGGTGCGATGGAGTTCGAAGCCAGCGATGGCGAGCGCCGGCCGCTTGCCCCGGGCAGTGCGCTGCTGCTGGAAGACACCACGGGCAAGGGGCACGTCAGCAGGGTTATCGGTACTGACGACGCCACGCTCGCCGCGGTGCAACTGCCCGAAGGCCGCGGCTGAGGCGCCCGATGGAACCACCCACCGAACCCGCTACGCCACCAAGGCCCGTACCACCGCTGGTGCCCAGCGGCTACCGCCAGGGCATCATCACCGCCATCACGGTGCTGCTGGGCTTTTCATTGGCGTTCTGGCGCTTCTGGGGCTTCGAAAGCCCGGGCCACTGGAACGTGCGCGCGGTGTTCGCTGCGATCTCGCTGCTGGCGGCGGTCTCGCTGCAGATCGTGGCGCTGTTCCGCGCGCTGCGCATCGAGGACGATGCGGTGGAGGAATATCGCAAGACCGTACGGTGGTTTATCGCTTCCGCACTGGCGTTGCTGACGGGACTGGCCGTGGCCATGATCGACGCGGCGCTGTCTCCCTGACTGCGCCGGCACATTCAATCGCCGATGCCGCCGATATCGATGCTGTCGACGCGATCCGGGTAGAAGGCCACGTGCGACGCAATCGCGGCGACCGCGTCGTAAGGCGTCTCGTAGCTCCATACCGCATTGCGCCCGCGCTCGCCGGCGGCGGGGATGGAGAAGTAGCTGCAGTCGCCCTTGTAGGGGCAGTAGGTGGCGTGATCGCTGCGTGCGAGCTGCGCCATGTCGACATCGGCGCGCGGGATGTACTGCACCGGCGCGTAGCTGGCTTCCTGCAGCGTCAGCGCCGCGGTGCTGTCGGCGACAATACGGCCCGCCACCTTCACCACCACTCGTCCTTGTGTCGGCGTGATAGTGATGGGATGGTCGGGGCCGGGTATCTTGACGGGCTTGCCTGGCATCGTCGTGCTCCTGCATGGCGGGATCAGGGCATTCTAGGCGCTTGCCGGTTTATGTGCCGCGTGTGTGGTCGCCGGCCTATTCGACCTTGACGTTGGCCTTCTTCACCAGCGCGGCGTAGCGCGCGGCTTCGCTGCGGAAGAACGCTGCAGCGGCCTCGGGCGTGCCGGGCTCGACCACCGTGCCCTGCTTCTTCATCGCTTCCAGCACTTCGGGCGACGTGAAGGCCCTGGCAAAGGCATCGTGCACGCGCCTGACTTCCGGCGCCGGCATGCCGGCCGGGCCGATGACAGCGAACCAGCCCGCGACGTTGTAGCGCGGCAAACCCTGTTCGGCGATGGTGGCAATGTCCGGCGCGGCGTCCGTGCGCTTGTCGCCGCACAGGCCGATCGCGCGCAGCGTGCCGGCCTTCAGGTGCGGCGCCACCGCATTGAGCGCGACCACGCCCATTTCCACCTGCCCGGCGAGCAGGTCGTTGATCATCGGGCCGGTGCCCTTGTACGGCACATGGCGTGCCGTCACGCCCGCCTCGTCCAGGAACATCTCGCCGGCCAGGTGGATGATGGTGCCGTTGCCCGACGACGCGTAGTTGTAGCCATCGGGCCTGGCCTTGAGCAGCGCCACCAGCTCTTTTACGTTCTTCGCCGGCACCCTGGGGTTGACCACCAGCACCAGCGGCGTGGTGCCGATCACGCTGATCGGCGTGATGTCCTTGATTGCGTCGAACGGCATCGCGCGGAACACGCTGGGGTTGATCACGTGGTTGTTCGATACCAGCCCCAGCGTGCTGCCGTCGGGCTGCGCCTTGACCACGGCCGCGGCACCAGTGATGCCACCCGCGCCAGGCAGGTTCTCGATCACCACCGGCTGGCCGAATGCCTTGCCCAGCGCGGGGCCCGCGGCACGAGCGATGGTGTCGACGCCGGAGCCGGCGCTGATCGGCAGGATCAGGCGCACGGGCTTGCCCGCTCCGCCCTGTGCGAGCGCTTCTAAGCCAGGAACGGCGAGGGTAACGGCGAGCGTGGCGGAAATTGCCAGCACGGACTTGAGCAGGGTGCGACGTTGCATGGATTTGTCTCCGTATCGTTATCGTGGGGCGATGCCGGCGCCGCTGTGCCGCGGCCTGCCGGGCAGGCGCAGTTCAGCCGCGGCCCTTGCCGAGCTGCGCCAGGATCTCTTCATTGTGCTCGCCGGGCCTCGGCAGCGGGCTGCGCACGCCGGGGCGGCGGCCGCCCATCAGCAACGGCAGCAGCACCGTGGGCGTGGTCGAGCCGTCGTCGGCCTGCATCGGCACCAGTCCGCCGCTGGCGAGCAGGTGCGGATCGTCGAGCAACTGGTCGGGGCGCACGATCGGCGCATAGGGAATGCCGGCCGCTTCGAGCTTCGGCGCGAGTTCCGCGGAACGATGGTGGCGCAGGATCGCACCCAGTTCTTCCAGCAGTTGCGCCCGCACGGCCACGCGCGCGGTGTTGCTGGCGTACTCCGGCTTGTCGATCAGTTCCGGATGCTCAAGCACGTGGCACAGCGTGACGAACTGCTTGTCGCTGACCGCGCCGATAAAAAGCTGCTCGTCCTGCGCCAGCGTGAACACGTCATACACGCTCCACGCCGACACGCGCGACGGCATCGGCGGCGGCGGCTCGCCGGTCATCGCGAATTGCTGCATGTGCTGCGAGGCCAGGAACACGCAGTTCTCGAATAGCGCGCTCTGGATCTCCTGCCCCTTGCCGGTGCGGTCGCGCTCGCGCAGCGCGGCGAGCACGCCGATCGCGCCGAACATGCCGCCCATGATGTCGTTGACCGAGGTGCCGGCGCGCAGCGGCCGGCCGCTCGGGCCGGTCATGTAGGACAGGCCGCCCATCATCTGCACGACTTCATCGAGCGCCAGCCGGTTCTCGTACGGGCCGGGCAGGAAGCCCTTGTGCGAGACGTAGATCAGGTGCGGGTAGTCGCGCGACAGCGTGGCGTAGTCCAGCCCCAGCTTCTGCATCAGGCCGGGACGGAAGTTCTCCAGCAGGATGTCGCTCTGGCCCGCCAGTTCGGCGGCGGCGGCGCGGCCTTCGTCGGTGGTGATGTCGAGCACCACGCTTTTCTTGTTGCGGTTGAAGGCGCGGAAGAAGCCGATGCCCAGGCCCGGCAGGTTGCGCGTCTTGTCGCCGCCGGGCGGCTCGACCTTGATCACCTCGGCGCCGAGGTCGGCCAGGATCATGCCGCAGGTGGGGCCCATCACCATGTGCGTGAATTCGACCACGCGGACGCCGGCGAGCGGCAGGGAATTGCTGTTGCTGTCTTGGGGCATGTTGGTTCTCAAACGGTGGCCGCGACGCGCTCGGCCGCGAAAGTCTTGGGCAGGCCGGCGCGCCACAGCGTACCGTGCAGGGTCTCGTCGCGCAGCCAGCCGGCCACGTCTTCACGCAGCGCCAGCAGGCGCCCGATGTCGATGCCGGTGTCGATGCCCATGCTGCCGAGCAGGTAGGCAAGGTCTTCGGTGGCAACGTTGCCGCTGGCGCCGGGCGCATGCGGGCAGCCGCCGATGCCGGCCAGGCAGGCGTCGAAGCGGGTCACGCCGGCCTCGAGCGCGGCATAGACATTGGCCAGCCCGAGCCCGCGCGTGTCGTGGAAATGGCCGCACCAGAAGCGCTCGCCGGCGATGGCGATAGCGCGCGCGAACAGCTCGCGCACCATGACCGGATCGGCGTAGCCGACGGTATCGGCCAGGCTGACGCGGTCGGCGCCGGCATCGAGCAGCGCCTGCATCAGCCGCAGCACTTCATCGGCATCGACATGACCCTGCAGCGTGCAGCCGAACGCAGTACCGACGCCGCCTTCGATCAGCGTCTTCGCGCCGCTGGCATCGCGCGCGGCGCGGATGCGCGCCACTTCGGCCACGACTTCATCGGGCGTCTTGCGCAGATTGGCAAGGCTGTGCGCGTGGCTGGCCGACAGCGGCACGATCATCAGGTCGGCGCCACACTCCAGCGCGTCCTGCGCGCCGCGCAGGTTGGGCACCAGCACCGACGTGAACATACCCGGCAGCGTGCGCGCGAACGCGACCAGTTCGGCGGTATCGGCCAGTTGCGGCAACAGGCGCGCGGGGACGAACGAACCGACTTCCAGTTCGCGCAGGCCGGCGGCGTGGGCGCCGCGGATCCAGGCGAGCTTGCTGGCGGTAGGCAGGATGGTGCGGATGCTTTGCAGGCCGTCGCGCAGACCGACTTCGCGGATCACGGCCTGGCTGGGGAAGGAAAGGGTCATGGTTCTCGGGGACTGGTGAGGCGTCCGTGCGGGGGCGACGGGATAACTCTATGAGTTTCTCCAGGCAAGCTGAAGCGATGGTTTACGCATCCAGACATGCCGAAACGGAAAGTCATCACGTGCCCTCTGTCACGCTCCGGGATTTCCCGGATGCGATGTCATCGCGCCTCCAGGCGGCGTAGCATTCCAATCCGGAAACCAAGTTGCCCCCGCCATGCGAGACCTCGACCTCACCACGCTGCGCCTGTTCGTCGCCGTCTGCGAAACCCGCAACATGGCGCGCGCGGGCGAACAGGAACACATCGTTGCGTCCGCCATCAGCAAGCGGCTGGCGCAATTGGAAGAGACCGTCGGCGCCACGCTGCTGGAACGCCGCCGCCGCGGTGTCATCCCCACCCCCGCCGGCGAGATCGTGCTGGGTCATGCGCGCGCCATGCTGGCGGCGGCCGACCGCGTGACGCGCGACATGGTTGACTACGGCTCCGGCGTGCGCGGGCAGGTGCGCCTGCTCGCCACGGTGTCGATCATGGCGGAATCGCTGCCGGACGACATCGCCGCCTTCATGCAGTTGCCGGCGCACCGCGACGTGCGCGTGACGATCGAGGAGAGCCTGAGCAGCGAAGTGGTGCGCGCGCTGCGCGACGGCACGGCGCCGCTGGGCATCTGCTGGGACGCGGCCGACCTGGAAGGCTTCCAGACCCGCCCCTACCGCACCGACCACCTCGCCGCCGTGGTCCACGCGGGGCACCCGCTGGCGCGCGCGGATACCTGCCTGTTCGAAGACACGCTGGACTACGATCAGATCGCCATGCCGGCGCAGACCGCGGTGCAGATCATGCTGACGCGCTATGCCGCGATCCTGGGCCGCCGCATGGCGCATCGCGCGGTGGTGTCCACCTTCGACGCCGCGCTGCGCTGCGTGCGCGCGGAACTCGGCATCGTCATCATCCCGGCGGAGATCGCCACACTGGTCGCCACGGCCTTTGGCCTGCGCGTGATCCCGCTGCGCAACGACTGGGCGCGGCGGCGCTTTGCGATCTGCTGCCGCGACTTCTCGCTGCTGTCGCCCGCGGCACAGCTGCTGGTGCAGTTCCTGGAAGAAGCCGCGGCGAAGGAAGCGGCGGCTGCAGGCGTTGTGCCCGCGAAGACCCTGGTACGGCGCAAGCGATAAGGCCCGCGCGCAACTTCCTGTGTGTTTCGAGGGTTAGCCCGAGGTGTTTTCGCAAGCTTATGTTGCGTGCCGTTGCGTAGACTGGCTTGCGTTTTTCGCTGCCGGCCACGATGGTAAAAGCCGGTGTGAAGCCTGATCACGACAATGCGCGCCGCCACGGCGCAGGAGCACGCAAATGAACTTCAACGGCAAGAACGTACTGGTCACCGGCGCACGCGGCAACCTGGGCCGCGCAGTCGCGCACGCCTTCGCGCAGGCGGGCGCGCGCGTGGTGCTGCTGGACCGTCACGACGCACCATTGCCGGAAGTCGGCAGCGGCCACCTGGCGCTGCAGGCCGACCTGCTCGATGCGGACAGCCTCGGCAAGGCCATCGGCGCAGCCGTGCAGGCGTGCGGGCGCATCGACGTGGTGTGCAACCTGGCCGGTGGTTTTGCGATGGGCACGGGCATCCACGAGACCAGCGCCGCCGACTGGAACCGCCTGTTCGACATGAACGTGGGCACGGTGCTGAACATGGCGCGCGCGGTGGTGCCGCACATGCTGGCCGCCGGCGGCGGCGCCATCGTCAACGTGGGCGCTAATTCGGCGGCGCGCGGGCTGGCGCAGATGGGCGCCTACTGCGCGTCCAAGGACGCGCTGGCGCGTGTCACCGAATCGATGTCGGCCGAGCTGCGCGACCAGGGCATCCGCGTCAACGCGGTGCTGCCCAGCATCCTCGACACGCCCGAGAACCGCCAGGCCATGCCGGATGCCGATACCTCGCGCTGGGTCGCCCTCGATGCGCTGGCCGACGTGATCCTGTTCCTCGCCTCCGACGCCGCGCGCGCGGTGCAGGGGGCGCTGGTGCCGGTGGTCAACCGCGCCTGACCGCTGGCCGGGCCGGCTTGCGCGCCGCAGGCCTGTCCTGCGGCTATGGCTGCAACAGCGGCTGCGGCTGCACCGAGCCGGCCACTTCCTGGATCTGCTGGCGCAGCCAGCGCCGCAGCCGGTCGGCGTCGGTGCGGGCATGCCAGATCTGCATCATCTCCACCCTGGGCAAGGCAAACGGCACCGGCAGCAGCAACAGGTCCGGGTCGCGCGCGACCGCCTCATCCGCCACCGACCGCAGGCAGGTCAGCAGCAAGGCCGTGCCGCGCACCAGCCGGCTCGGCGCCAGGAAGCTCGACAGCCCCGCCACCACCTTGCGCTTGCGCCCTTGCGCCGCCAGCGCGCGGTCGACCACGCCGTTGAGGTCGCCGGTCAGCGTCGTCAGCAGGTGCTCGCAAGCCAGGAATGCATCGAGATCGAGGCCGCGCGCCAGGTGCGGGTTGGACCTGGATGCCAGCACGACGAAGTCTTCGCTGCACAGCCGCTGCTGGTGGAAGGTATCCGGCAGGTCTTCGTAGAACCCCGCGATCGCCAGGTCGCAGGTGCCCTTTTCCAGCTCCTCGCGCGGCAGCTCGCCGCGGGTGTTATGCGTGACCACGACCAGCCCGGGTGCGTCGCGCCGCAGCCGCGGCAGCAACGCGGGCAGCAGCAGTTGCTCCATGTAGTCGGTGGTGTAGAGATGGACGGCCTCGCCGCGCGCAAGGAAATCGCGGCCATCGCAGGCCTCGTAGAAGGCATCCAGTTCCGCCACCAGCCGCTGCACCTGCGGTGCCAGCTCGTGCGCGCGCGGCGTCGGCGTCAGGCCGCGCGGCGCGCGCACGAACAGCGGGTCGCCCAGTTCGTCGCGCAGCCGGTTCAGCTTGTGGCTGAGCGCCGGCTGGCTCAGCGCCATGCGCGCCGCCGCGCGCGAGGCATTGCCTTCCTGGTAGAGCACATGGAAGACGTAGAGCAGGTTCAGGTCCTTGCTGACGATATTCATTTTTTGGATGGCAGAAATCGAAGATTCGAAGTTTTCGAATCATATCCAGCTGCGTAGGATGTTGCCAATGCCGGGGCTGCCCCGGCTGACCGTGGACGCAAAACCGGAGAACGAACATGCAAATCCTGATGGTGCTGACCTCGCACGACCAGCTTGGCAATACGGGCAAGAAGACCGGCTTCTGGCTGGAGGAATTCGCCGCGCCCTACTACGTCTTCAAGGACGCCGGCGCCGACATCACGCTGGCTTCGCCCAAAGGCGGCCAGCCGCCAATCGATCCCAAGAGCGACGATCCGGATGCACAGACCGATGCGACCCGCCGCTTCCGCGCCGACACCGCCGCGCAGCAGGCGCTGGCCAGCACGCTGACGCTGGACCAGGTAAAGGCCGACGACTTCGACGCCGTGTTCTATCCCGGCGGCCATGGCCCGCTGTGGGACCTGGCGGAAGACAAGCGTTCGATCGCGCTGATCGAGCAGTTCGACCGGCTCGGCAAGCCGGTGGGCGCCGTGTGCCATGCGCCGGGGGTGCTGCGGCACGTCAAGGGCGCGGACGGGCAGCCGCTGGTCCAGGGCAAGGAAGTCACGGGCTTTACCAACAGCGAGGAAGAGGCGGTGCAGCTCACCGAGGTGGTGCCGTTCCTGGTGGAGGATGTGCTGAAGGCCAGCGGCGGGCGGTTTACGCGAGGAGATGACTGGGCCAGCCACGTTGCGGTGGCGGGACGGCTGGTGACGGGGCAGAACCCGGCGTCGTCGGAGGCGGGGGCTGAGGCGGTGTTGGGGTTGTTGAAGTAAGGCGAGAGTCTTCCACCTGCTGGCGGTTTGCACCCCTCGCCCGCTTGCGGGAGAGGGGTGCGTTTGCAGGGGGTGGTAGCTTGCGGCAGACGGTTGAGCTTGCGATGCGCCGGTTGAAGGTTCTTACTGCGGCACCAGCTCCAACCTCTCCCTGCTCACCCTCTCCACCGCCTTGCGCGTATAAACCAGCGGGAAATACTCCCCCTTGGCCCACAACGGCGCCAGGTCGCGGTAATGCGCGCTCGCAGGATTGCCCGACTGCCCCGGCGTGTTGATCACGCGCGAGCCGTCCCAGTTGCCAACATCCAGCACCATGCGGAACGAGGCCCCCGCGGTCAGCCGGAAATCGTTGTTTCGGTAGCTGGTATTCATCGGCGTAAAGGCCGAGCCGCCGATCGGGCCAGCGTTGATGTTGAACTGCTGCCGCTCGGCGTCGTTCAGGATCGGGTCCATCGGATGCGTGAACACCGCGGTGTGCAGCTTGCCCCATTGCCAGCCGCGCGGGTCGGGGCCGAGCTTGCCTTCCACCTCGGCCAGCGCGGCCTTCAGCGATTCGAGCATCACCGCATTGCGCCGCGCCGCCGGCATCCACGGATCTGGCTGCTCCAGCACCGCGACCACGCGCGCTGCATCGCCGGCGCCGACCAGCCGGGCGGCATCGGCGGGCAAGGCCGCGCGCACCACCGCCGGGCGCAGGTGCTTGCTGAACCAGACTTCGAACAACGCCGCCGCGGCGCTGTCGGCGCGTTCGTTGCCGTCCCAGCCGCGCAGCAGGTCAAGGCCGCGCGCCAGTTGCGCGTCGTCGCTGCGCACGTCCTTCAGCAGCGCCACCACGCGCTGCGCCGGCAGCGACACCGTGTCGTTCTGCCACGCCATCGAGTCCTGCACCGAGCTGCGCGGACTGGCGCCCACCACCGCCTTCAGGCGCCGCGCGCGCGAGCTGTCGCTCCATTCGTAGCCCACGCCCGGCTTTGCCGCCGGATGCTCGGGCGGGATGTTGTTCTCGTTGGCGGTGACGATATAGCCGGGCGCCGGGTTGTAGGCCCACGGCAGCTCGTCCATGTTGCGGTAGCCGGCCCATTCATAGCGGCCGTCGCCCGGCACCGGCGTCAGCCCGTCCCAGTTGGGGCGCTTCACGGTCAGGCCGCCGGGGATCCAGCCGATATTGCCGCCGGTGTCGGCATAGACCTGGTTTTCGCCGGGCGCGCCCCAGCGGTTCATGGCGGCGCGGAACTGGTCCCAGTTGCGCGCGCGCATGTAGTCCATCGAGCCGAAGTACGGCGCCATGCCGTAGTCGAGCCACGCGGCGCGC
Source organism: Cupriavidus sp. L7L (assembly GCF_004353535.1). Lineage (NCBI taxonomy): Bacteria > Pseudomonadati > Pseudomonadota > Betaproteobacteria > Burkholderiales > Burkholderiaceae > Cupriavidus > Cupriavidus sp. L7L. The sequence continues at coordinate 71,248 of NZ_SMNY01000021.1, read as the reverse complement.
AGCACCCAGGCGCGCGCGGCGTCGGCGTACAGCACCGGGCCGTGGCGGGTGAAGTCGACGGTGACCTTGCGCGGTGCTGACTCGCCCTTGACGACGATCTCCTCGGTGACGGTCTCCATCGGCTCCCAGCGGCCCTTGTACTTGTATTCGCGCGCGTTGGCCGGGTTCAGCTCGTAGCCGTAGAGGTCTTCCTGGTCCATGTAGAAGCGCGTCAGGCCGAACGCGATGGTGCCGTTGTGCCCGATCGAGATGCCTGGCAGGAACGGCTCGCCCGCGCCGATCACCGACATGCCGGGCGCGTTCAGGTGGCTGATGTAGCGCAGGCTGGGCGCGCCATGCGAGCGGTGCGGGTCGTTGGCCAGGATCGGCCGGCCGGTGGTGGTGCGCTTGCCGCCGATGACCCAGTTGTTGGAGCCGAGGCTGCGGCCGGTGTCGCTGTTGGGGTCGACCAGTGCGTAGAGCTGGTCGAGCGGGATGCTGGCGTTTTGGGCGCCGCTCCATGCGTCCTTGGGAAAGCGCGCAGCGGCGGTGGCCAGCTCGTAGGCACGGCGCAGCTCGGCAGCGGGCACCGTGCAGGGATCGAGGCCGGCGCTGAGTCTGGGTTCGACCGGCGGGTCGAGCTCGCGCCGGATCCAGTCGGCGCGCACGGCATCGGCCTTGGCTTCGCAGAACAGGCGGGCGCGATCGATCTCGCCGGTGAAGTTCAGCGTCAGGCCGTGGTGGCGGATGCGCACGATATCCTCGGCCTGCCAGCGCGCGGGCTTGTAGTTGAGCTTGCGGAACTCGGGCGGCAGCAGTTCCGGCTTCTGCTCGGTCAGCGCCACGTAGGCGTTCACGCCCGCAACGAAGGCCTCGGCGACGCGCTTGGCGTCGGAGCCGTAGGCCAGCCATTCGCGGTACATGTCGCCGCGGAACAGCACCGCGCGCGCCATGCGGTCGCCGTCGGCATAGGCGGGGCCGAAGTCCTTCGCCATCTCGCCGAGGCCGCGCTTGCGCCACAGGTCGATCTGCCACAGGCGGTCGCGCGCTGCCATGAAACCCTGCACGTAGAAGGCGTCGTAAAGCGTGCCGGCGTAGATATGCGGCACGCCCCAGCGGTCGACCAGCACGGTCGCGGGTTTCTCCAGGCCGGGAACGGCCAGGGGGTCGGCGCGCGCGGGCGCCTCGGCCATGGCGGCGGGGATGGTGGTGGCAACGGTGGTGGCAGCCAAAGCCAGCGCAGCGGCAAGGCGGCGGGGGGTGCGTCGCATCAGGTCTCCTCGGTTCTGTGTTCGCTGCAAATGCTTTGCAGTCCACACCGAAGATAGTGCATGCGCGGCCGGGGCGCGAGTGGGTAAAGGAAGGCGCGGCCGATCTCCGCACGGCACGTGGTGCAATCAGTAGACGTCGCGCCGGTAGCGGCCCTCGTCGGCAAGCTGGCGCAGCGCGGGTTCGCCGAGGATTTCCGTGAGGGCCTCGTTGACGCCGCCGGCCATGCCTTGCAGGCTGCCGCAAACATAGATGGCCGCGCCTTCCTGCACCCACTCGCGCACCAGCGCCGCCTGCGCGCGCAGCGCGTCCTGCACGTAGTGCGGCGTGGCGCCGTCGCGCGACCAGGCGTGGTCGACACGCTGCAGCGTGCCGTCGGCCCGCCATGCGGCCAGTTCGTCGGCGAAGAAGGCGTCATGCTGCGCCGAGCGCTCGCCGAACAGCAGCCAGTTGCGGCGCCGTGCCGCCGCGGCGCGCGCCTTCAGGTGGGCGCGCAGGCCGGCCAGCCCGGTGCCGTTGCCGACCAGGATCAGCGGCCGATCGTCGGCGGGTGGATGGAAGCTGCGGTTGGCGCGGATGCGCAGCGCAATGCGCGCGCCCACGGCTGCATGCTCGGTCAGCCAGCCGGAGGCCAGCCCCAGCCGGCCGTCGTCGCGGCGCGCCTGCCGCACCAGCAGTTCGAGGCGGCCGTCCTGCGGCAGCGAAGCAATTGAATACTCGCGGTGCGGCAGCGGCGACAGCGCATCGACCAGCTGCTGCGGCGGTACGGCCTGCATCGCGGCAAAGTGGACGTCGGGCAGCGGCATGCGCGTGGCCAGCGCCTCGGCCAGCGTCAGGTCGCGGGCGTCGCAGCGCACCGGCGTGGCACCGTCCAGCGCGAGGCGCGCCAGCAGCCGCGCGACCTCGGCCGGCGCATGGCATGGGCCGACTTCGGCGATATCGCCCGGCTGCCAGTCGAGCGCGTCGCGGTCCCGCGGCTCCAGCACCACGTGGAACGCCGGCGCGCCGTGGCTGCCGGGATTCAGGCGGCGGCGCTGGGCCAGCACCCAGTCGCCGTAGCGCGGGCGCTCCCAGTCGGCAATCTCGGCGCCGCCGCTGAGCGCCGACAGGTGGTTCTGCCAGTGGCGCAGCGCGCCGGCATCGCCGTTGTCGACCTCGATCAGGTCGAACAGCGGCTGCGCGCGATGGCGCTGCAGCCAGTGGTCGAGCGCGTGGCCAAAGGCGCAGAAGCGCGCGTAGCTGCTGTCGCCGAGCGCCAGGATGCCGTAGCGCAGCTCGCGCAGCCCGTCCGCGCGGCCAGCCAGCAGCCGGCGCGCAAACCCGCAGGCGCTGTCGGGCGCGTCGCCCTCGCCGGTGGTACTGACCACGAACAGCGCCTGCCGGCAGGCGGCCAGCCGGCCGGCATCGACATCGGCCAGCGACAGCAATTGCACCGGCATGCCGGCGCCCTGCAGCGCGGTCGCGGTCTGCAGCGCGAGCTGCTCGGCAAACCCGGTCTGGCTGGCATAGGCGACCAGCGTGGCGCCGTCCGTGGTGCCTGCCAATGCCGCCACGCGCGTGCGCCGCTGGCGGTGGGTCGCCAGCACCGTGCCGCAGAAGCCGGCATAGGCGGCGACCACGCCGGCGGCGATGGCGCTGCGCGACGGTCCCAGCAGCGACAGCGCCACGCCGCCGGCCAGCGCCAGCCAGCTGGCGCCGGCAAAGGGTGAAAGGATGGGACGGCTCATGCCAGCATCGCGGCAAAAGCCGGGGAAAGATGTTCGTCGAAACCGCCCGGCGTGCGCACCAGGAAGCGCGCGGCAATGCCGTGGCGGCGCGCGTGCGCCATGCCGGCCTCGGGGCCGAGCACGGTCAGCGCGGTGGACAGCGCATCGGCCAGCATGCACTGCGGGTGGATCACCGTGACCGAAGCCAGCGCGTGGCTGGCCGGGTAGCCGGTGCGCGGGTCGATGGTATGCGCATAGCGCCGGCCGTCGCGGTCAAAGTAGCGCCGGTAGTCGCCGGAGGTGGCGACGGACAGGCCGTGCAACGCCAGCAGGGTCTGCCCGTGCTGTTTTTCCTGTTTTTCTTGTTCGTCGCTGCCCAGGCCCGGCGGCGCTTCCAGCGCGACCCACCACGGCATGCCGTCAGGCTTGACGCCATGGCCGCGCAGTTCGCCGCCGATCTCGGTCAGGTGGTGCGCCAAACCCTGCGTGTCGAGGTAGCGCGCCACCGCGTCGACGGCAAAGCCCTTGGCGATGGCGCAGAAATCCAGTGACACGCCGCCGGGCTGGCGCGCGCGCCTTGCATCGTCATCGAGTTCGATGCGCGACCAGCCACAGCGGCCGCGCGCTGCCTGGACGGCATCGGGCGACGGCGGCGCGCCGCGCCGCGGCGCCGGGCCGAAACCCCACAGGTCGACCAGCGGCCCGGCGCTCGGGTCATATGCGCCGCCGCTCGCGCGCGCCACCTGCAGCGCGCATTGCAGCACGGCAAAGCAATCGGGCGGCAGCTCGTGCCAGCTGCCCGCCCCGGCGCGGTTGAAGCGGCTGATATCGGAATCCGGCGCCCAGTTGCTCATCTGCGCAATCACGCCGTCGATCACCGCGGCGATGCCTGCGCCGATGGCATCGGCATCCGCAACCGGCGGCAACATGGCCACGACCGACCAGGTCGTGCCCATGCTCGCGCCGCCCCAGCGGTGCTGCCGCGCATCGCGCGCCGGCGGCACCGGAGGTGCTTGCAGCGCGACGGGGACCAGGATGCGGTTCATCAGCGCAATGCTTATTGCGGCAGCACTTCTAACGTGACCGCGTAGGTCGCGCGGCGCGACTTGGCCTGCTTGAAGGTCGCCTTGTCGTCGCGCACCTCGGCTTCCATCCAGTACATGCCGGGCGCCGGCCACTTGACGCTGAACTTGCCGTCGGCGTCGGTGGTGACGCTGAGCTCCTGCAGCTTGTCGCGATAGCGGATGCCGCCCGGCACCACCTCGACCTTCAGATTGGCGGCGGGCTTGCCGTCGAGCAGCAGGCGGAAGCTGGCGGTGTCGCCTGCGACCAGGTCGTTGGGATGCGTAATCGGGGCCAGCTCCAGGCCGCGGCCGGTGGTGCGCAGGCCCTTGTCGCTGGGCTTGCCGGCGGTGACGAAGGACTCGACCCGCCCTTCGGCCTGCGTGACCGTCAGCTCCTGCGCGTTGGCCGGGACTTCCCTGGCGAAGTTCTCCGCCGAGCCGCGCCAGCGCTTTGCCTGGCCATCGACCTTGTAGCTGGCGAACAGGCCCTGGTTGACCACCGCCACGCGGTACGTGCCCGGCTGCGTCAAGTGCACGTCGAAGGTGCTGCGGTACTTGCCGGTCGCCGCGTTCTCGGCCTTGACGGCGCTGCCGTCCGGTGCGGTCACCTGCAGGTTGTCGAGGCGCAGCGGCACGTGCTCGAAGTAGAACAGGTCGTTGGAGACCGCGGCGTCCACGGTCACCCACGAATCGTTGCCCGACAGCACGGTGGCCGACGGCAGCAGCCACTGGCGGTGCGCGTGCGCGGCCAGCGGCGCCAGCGCGGCCAGGGCGAGCACGGCCAGGTTGGTGGCCATGTGGGTGGCCATGCGGGAACGGGCGGGGGACAGGATGGCAGACAGGTTGGCGGCGGGTTTCATCGTCAGGCTCCGGGAAGGATTACGGCTTCAGGTCGACGGTGACACCGCCGAGTTCGTGGTCGCCCTTGGCGCGGGTGGTCTGTGCGGCTTGCGGCGGCCAGGTGAACGGCACGCGCACCAGCTCGCGTCCGCCGACTTCGCGCGCGGCTTCGACCACCAGCTGATAGTCGCCCGCCGGCAGCTTGCCCAGCGGGTTCTTGCCGTCGCGGAAGCTGACCGTGTGCTCGCCCGGCGCGCGGGTCGCGCCCGAGATGCCGTCGGCCGGCATGTTCAGGTCGCGGCCGGCCTTGCGCCACCACTGGCGCATGTCCTTGAGCCACTTGGTGCCCTCGTTTTCCTTGAGCTTGCCGTCATACCAGACCGCCAGGGTCTGCACCGGGCTCTGGTCGGCGCGCTCGACCCACATCGCCACATAGGGCTTGTGGTACTCGGCCACGTTGAGTCGCGGGATTTCCACCTTGACGTTCAGGTCGGCGGCCAGCGCGGGGCCCGCGAACGGGACCGTGGCCATGCCGGTCAGGGTGACGGAGAGCAGTCGGCGCATATTCGGAGAAACCTCGTCAGTGAGATGCAGCAGGAAAATCGATCGGGATGCCGGCGAGCCTGGCCAGGGCCAGGCTCAGTGAATGAACAACACCGCCAGCAGCAGCGGCACCACCAGCCCCAGGGCGACCAGCGGCCAGGTCGCCAGCCGCCCGCCCGCATGCAGCTTGAGCAGGAACAGGCCGGTGACGCTGAAGACCAGGCACGCGAACGCGAACACATCCAGGAACAGGCTCCATGCCTGGCCGGTGTTGCGGCCCTTGTGCAGGTCGTTCAGGTAGGAGATCGCGCCGCGCGTGGTTTTCTCGTACTGGGCCTCGCCGCTGTCGAGCTCAAGGCTGACCCAGGCATCGCCGCCCGGGCGCGGCAGCGCCACGTAGATTTCATCGGCCGACCATTCGGCCTCGCGCCCGCCGGCATCGACATCGAGCGCCTGTGCCAGCCAGGCGGCCAGCGCTTCGGGCACGGGCGCCTTGCGATCGCGGGCCTTGCCGTCGCCAGCGGGCTCCTGCGCGCGCAGCGTGTCGAGCAGCGCAGCGGGCGCGGTGGCATGGCGCGTCTCGACCGCGGGCTTTGCCTCGATCTGCGATGCGTGGTTAAGCGTAAATCCGGTCACGGCAAACAGCATCATCCCGATCAGGCAGATCGCGGAACTGATCCAGTGCCACTGGTGAAGGTGCTTGAGCCAGAACGCGCGGCGCTGCTGGCCGAAAGCTGGCTGGGATTCGGTCATCGCGGTGGTAGGCGGCTGGCCCCGGTAGGACCGGCGGCCGGCCCTGCTGGGAATCCTGGGAAGCTGGAGCGCCGCCTTGCACACAAGACGCAGGGGTTGTGCCATTGCCATCACAATGACGGACGCAGGAGAGAAGGATAATCGTTCGCATTTGAATGCGCAAACGGTTCCGGGCGCGTCAGGTTACGGCGCATTACAAGGGGCAGGCTTTGTTGTGTGTGTGTGCGGCGCGCGCCCTCCTCGGATGCGCCGCTATAGCCGCTATGACAGCGGCGCTACAACCACGTGCCCGCCGCCCACCCCGCCACGCCGCTGGCCAGCACCACCAGCCAGGGCGGCAGCTTCCACAGCATCAGCGCCACCAGCGCCAGCGCGACCAGCACGATATCGAGCGGCCCGCGCACCGCGCTGACCCACACCGGCTGCCACAGCGCCGCCAGCAGCAGCCCCACCACGGCCGCGTTGACGCCGGCCAGAGCCGCCTGTGCCCGGCGGTTGCGGCGCAGGCTATCCCAGTAAGGCAGCGCGCCGATGACCAGCAGCGCGCCGGGCAGGAAGATCGCCACCGTGCACAGCAACCCGCCGGCCCAGCCGGACGGCGGCACCTGCAACGAGGCGCCCAGGAAGGCGGCAAACGTAAACAACGGGCCGGGCATGGCCTGGGCCACGCCGTATCCGGCGAGGAAGGTTTCCTTGCCGACCCAGCCGGGCGCCACCACTTCGGCGTCCAGCAGCGGCAGCACCACGTGGCCGCCGCCGAAGACCAGCGCGCCAGCGCGGTAGAAGGCATCGAACAGGCGCACGGCGGGATCGGCGCTCAGCTGCGCCAGCACCGGCAGACCGGCCAGCAGCAAGGCGAATGCCACCAGCAGCAGCGCCCCGGCACGATGGCTGACCGGCAGTCCGAGCGGCTCATGCGTGCCGGCCAGCGCCGGCCGCAGCAGCAGGGCGCCCGCCAGCGCCGCAACGGCCATCACCGCCACCTGCGTCCACGCCCCCGGCAGCGCCAGCACCGCGCCCGTGGCGGCGATCATGATGGCGATGCGCACCGGGCCACGGCACAGCGTGCGCGCCATGCCCCACACCGCCTGCGCCACCACCGCCACCGCCACCAGCTTGAGCCCGTGCAGCACCCCGGGTGCCGCGGCCATGCCGTAGTGCGAAACGCCCAGCGCGAACAGGATCATCAGCAATGCCGACGGCAGCGTGAAACCCAGCCATGCGGCGAGCGCGCCAGCGTACCCCGCGCGCGACAGCCCCAGCGCGATCCCGGTCTGGCTGCTGGCTGGGCCAGGCAGGCACTGGCACAGCGCGACCACGTCGGCATAGGCGGCCTCGCTCAGCCACTGGCGGCGCCGCACCAGCTCATCGCGGAAGAACGCCAGGTGCGCAACCGGACCGCCGAACGACGTCAGGCCGAGGTGCAGGAACACCAGGAACACGGCAAGCGGCCCGTCGTGGCGGTGGGTGTTTTCGGAGGGGCTCGGCAAGGTGGCCATGTGCGCGGGGAATGATGGAGATAAGAAAGGCTACGTCGGTGCAACGCGCCGATTCTGCCGGATTTCCGGGGGCAACGGCGTGACAAGAGCCGGCAGCAGCACGTCTCGCATGCCACCCATAAAAAATAAGCGCTCACTACAGCACTTATACGGCAAATGCATTAAAGCCAAACAACCACACCGCTTCCATGGACGGTATTACCCCAATCAAGTTAGTTTCCTGCCCCGCCGTTAGCCCGCAGACGCACACGCATGCCCGGACAGGCGCCAACCACGAATGACGCCGCAGATGCGTGTCACCGATGAGCAATGCGCAATGCGCTGAAGGAGGAATGGAAGCATGCTGGACAACCTGAGCCTGAAGAAAAAACTGATGCTGCCGCTGGTGCTGAGCTGGGTCTGCCTGCTCGGCATCACGCTGTGGAACGCCTGGCACATACGCACGCTGCGCATGGATGAGCGCCGGCTCGACCTGGCTCACGTCACCGACACCGCGGTCTCGGTGGTGGCCGAGTACGAAGCGCTCGCCAGGGCCGGCAAGCTGCCCGCCGACGAGGCCAGGCAGCAGGCCATCGAGCGCGTGCGTGCGATGCGCTTCGGCGCCGACGGCTACTTCACGCTGATGCGCTCCGACACCGTGGTGCTGATGCACCCGTTCAAGCCGGAGATGAACGGCAAGGCGATGGAGGGGATGAAAGACCCTAACGGCGTCTACCTGTTCCGCGATATCGCCGCGATCGGCAAGGGTGCCGGCAAGGGCTTCGTCGAATACCTGTGGCCCAAGCCGGGCGCCGAGGCGCCGCAGCCGAAGCTGAGCTACGTGGCCAACTTCCGCCCGTGGGACTGGAACTTTATCGCCGGGCTGTACCTGGATGACATCGAGGCGGCGTTCCGCGCCGAGCTGTGGAAGGCGCTGGGCCTGCTGCTGGCGGTCGGCGCGCTGATGTCGCTGGTGATGGTGCGCGTCTCCGCCAGCCTGCACCGCCAGCTCGGCGGCGAGCCGGCGGCCACCGCGCAGATCGCCGGCCGCATTGCCGAGGGCGACCTCGCCGGCCATGTCGAAGTGCGCCCGGGCGACGAGCACAGCGTGCTGTTCGCGATGCAGCGCATGCAGGCGCGCCTGACCGGCGCGATCGGCAGCATCCGCGGCTCGGCCGATTCGATCGCCGGCGCCGCCAAGCAGATCGCCGCGGGCAACGCCGACCTGTCGCGCCGCAGCGAAGAGCAGGCCGCCTCGCTGCAGGAAACCGCGGCGAGCATGGAGCAGCTCACCAGCACCGTGCGCCAGAGCGCCGACAACGCGCGCCAGGCCAGCCGCCTGGCGGAGGGTGCCTCGGACATCGCCGTGCGCGGCGGCACCATCGTCAACCAGGTGGTCGGCACCATGGGCGAGATCAAGCAGGCCTCGGGCAAGGTGGCCGACATCATCGGCGTGATCGAGGGCATTGCCTTCCAGACCAACATCCTGGCGCTGAACGCCGCAGTGGAAGCCGCGCGCGCCGGCGAGCAGGGCCGCGGCTTCGCCGTGGTGGCCGGCGAGGTGCGCACGCTGGCGCAGCGCAGCGCCACCGCCGCCAAGGAGATCAAGGCGCTGATCGGCGACTCGGCGCAGCGCGTGGAAGACGGCGCGGTGCTGGTGGAAAGCGCCGGCAAGGCGATGGACGAGATCGTGGCAGCGGTCAAGCGCGTGACCGACCTGATGGGCGAGATGCGGGCCGCCACCGAGGAGCAGACCGGCGGCATCGAGCAGGTCAACCAGGCGGTGTCGCAGATGGACCAGATGGCGCAGCAGAACGCGGCGCTGGTGGAAGAGGCGGCGGCCGCGGCGGCGTCGCTGGAGGACCAGGCCGACATGCTGCACCGGGCCGTCGGCCAGTTCCGGCTGGCGCGCGCCTGACCGCAGCGGCGCTGTCACGTCAGCGTCATACGCGGCCGGCGGCTGCGTGTATCATGAAGCGCAGCCGGCTACACCATGCAGCCGGCCCCCATCCTAAGCAGTCCACTACCGGGAGCGCACCATGATGGCATTCATCGGCACCGTGTTCGTTGGCCTCATCGTCGGACTGATCGCACGGGCGGTGAAGCCCGGCGAAGACAAGATGGGCTGGATCATGACCATCATCCTCGGCGTGCTGGGCTCGGTGGTGGCCGGCTACGTCGGCCGCGCGATGGGCTGGTACCAGCCGGGCCAACCGGCTGGCTGGATCGCCTCGGTGATCGGAGCGATCGTGCTGCTGGTGATCTACGGCATGGTCCGCCGCAAGGGCTGACTGGCCTTGCGCACGGTGATGGCATCGTTGGCGTCGGCCAGGCTCGGCGCTTCGGGCTTGGCCGGCGCAGGCGCCGCGGGCTGAGCCACCGCGTCGGCGCGGGGCGGCGGGGCTTCCAGCCCCTGCGCCATGCTGGCGCCCGGCACGGCTTCGGCCGGTGACGCCATGGTCGGCACGCGCGGCATGCGCAGGCCCGGCGCCGCATCACGGCAGCGCAGCAGCGCACGGTCGCCGCCTGGCGCCATCGCCGCCACCTGCGGCGCGATCGCGCGCAGCACCCGCACCGCCAGCGCGCTGGTAAAGCTGTAGCGCACCGCGTACGGCTCGCGCACATTGACCACCACGGTGCCGAAGAAGCGCTCGCCCAGCGTAAAGACGAACGTCGCCGAGCGGTTCACCGAGCGCGACGAGATCAGCCGCCCGCCCGGCCCGTACACCTGGAAGCGCTGGTCGCCGGTGCCGGTCTTGCCCGCCACCACCAGCGTCGCGCCGTCGCGGCCCGGCACGGTAAAGGCGCCGCGGATCGACTTGGCGGTACCGCGTTCCACCACATCCAGCATCGAACGCCGCGCCAGCTCGGCCACCTCGGCCGGCAGCACGCGCTTGCCCGGGCCCGGCTGCAGCACGTAGCGCGTGGCGTAGGGCGTGCCGTCGGCAAAGGCCAGGCTGCGCACCGCTGCACTCTGCGTGGCCACGCCGCCGGCCAGCAGGATGCCGGCCAGCTCGGCCAGCGCCGCCGGACGGTCGCCCGCCGCGCCGATCGCACTGGCGTACGACGGCGTCAGCGAATCGAACGGATAGCCCACTCGCTGCCAGCGCCTGGCGATGCGGGTGAAGGCGTCCTGCTCCAGCAGCGTGCGGATGCGGTTGTCCTGGCCCGCCTTGCTGCGCGTCTTGAACAGCCACTTGTAGACTTCCTGGCGCTCCGCCGTGCTGGCGCGCAGCAGCTCCGTCAGCGTGGCGTCGGGGTGCTGGTCCAGGTACTCCACCATCCACAGTTCCAGCGGATGCACCCGTGACAGGTAGCCGCGGTCGTTCAGGTTGAACTTGTCCTTGCCGTACTTGCGGTACAGCGCGGGCAGGTCTTCCTTGGCGAGCTGCTTGTCGCCCAGGCGCGCGCGCATGATGCGGATATAGCTGTCCTCGTCCAGGTAGGGGCGCGCGCTCAGCAGCGTCACCGACATGCGCACCGCGTTGATGTGCGGGATGGTCATGCGCACGCGGCCCAGCAGCGTATCCAGCCGCTGCTCGGAAGTCTTGCCGCGGTAGCGCTGGTAGAAGTTGACCATGTAGGCGCTGCCTTCCTGGTCGGCAAAGCGCTCCAGGTACTCGCGCCGGCCCGGGGCGTTGCGGTCCTCGAACAGGTCGCCGATGTCCGGATTGGCGTGGAAGGTCTCGTAGCGCACGATGTCGCGCATCATGCGGATGAAGACCAGGTTGACCGAATGCTGGAACGCGATGCGCACGGTCATGTTGCGCTCGCCCGCCGAGCGCTCGAAGTTGGTGAAGCTCTGCAGCCCGCCGCCGGTGTAGAAGCCTTCCCCGGCGCTGCCGGAGTACTTGCGCTCCATCGCGGCCTCGAGCATCGCCATCAGTTCGCGCTCCTCGGGCTTCTTCGCCTTGGACAGGTAATCCACCGCCCAGTGGGCAAGCACATCCTGCCGTGCCAGCCGCACCCCGGCCAGTTCGGCGCGGCCCATGCCGGCGTATTGCGCATGCAGCTCACTGATGATTTCCAGGTAGGTCACCAGCGTGCGCAGCTTGGCGGTCGAACCGAGGTTCAGCCGCGCGCCGCTGTTGATGTCGAACGGCTGGTCGATGTTGTCGGCCTGCACCCGCACCACGTTGGCGTTGCCGACACGCTCGAACAGCGTGAAGCTGGTCATCAGCTTCGACGGGTCGTCGTTGTCGCGCAGCAGGTTATGGCCGTACAGGCCCATGGCGCGCGCGTCCGTCTTGTTGTTCACGCGCTGCAGCGTCTCGGTGACGATGCGCTGCGCCTCGCGGTTGATGGTGCTGTCGACCGTCAGGTCGAGCCGGTCCATGTCGTAGCGGCTTTCCACGCCGGTCAGGCGGGTGACATCGGCGCGAACGCGGTTGACGGCCTTGCGCGTGACGAACGGCTCCTGCGGCCCGCGCTGCGGCGGCGCGGCCTTGTCCAGCGGCTGCGCCAGCGCCGCGTCGCGCAGCTCGGCGGTGATGACGCTGTTGGCGGCCAGCAGACGCAGGTAGCTGGCCGTCAGCGCATCCAGGTTGGTGTCGTCGCGGCGCAAATGGTAAGACGGCCGGCGCTGCGAGATGATCAGCGACAGCGCTCGCTTGAATACCTGCGCCTGGCGCGGCTCGGGCGCGCGCTGGTCCATTTCCTTGAGCAGCCGGTTGACCTCGCCGAAGTCCTCGCCATACCACACCCACAGCGCGTCGCCGATGCCGTTGATCTCGCCGAAGCCCTCGCGCGCCGACAGCGGCACGGTGTTGAGGTAGTCGACCACGATGCGCTCGCGCGCGCGCTGCGTGTCGGGTCCGTCCAGGTAAGCGCGCAACGACGCCGATGCCATCTGCCGGAATTTCTCGGGGATCGACGCGGTGCGTCCTTCGGGTGAGTGCCGGTACTTCTCGATCTGCGTGGCCAGCGTGCTGCCGCCGGGCGCGTCGTGCGAACGGTCGGCCAGCCGGATGAACTGGTCGAGCACCGCGCGCGACAGCCGGCGCCAGTCCAGCGCCGGGTTCATGTTGGGGTATTCGGGGTTGAGCAGGCCCTGGTTCTCGACGTACAGCAGCGCGCTCACCAGCAGCGGCGGCACCGTGGCGAAGTCGGGATACTGGCGCTGCGGATAGCGCTCGAACGCCAGCGTCAGCCCGTTGCAGTCGCGCAGCAGGAGGCCGGCCTGGTTCTTCTCGCGGTACGGCGCGAACAAGCCCTGGTCCATCAGCCTGACCATGTCGGGCGACATGCGCGCCTGCTCGGCGGGAACGTAGCCGCGCTGCTGCAGCCGTTGCGCGAACTGCGGCAGCAGGCCGTAGCCCATGCGTGCGTCGTAAGGACCGGAATGCGGAAAGCGGATGCTGTCGCTGGCGCCAGGCTGGATCTCGAAGGTCAGCCGCTGGCCGAGCTCGCCGATGAGCCGCGCCTGCCAGTGCGAATTGCGCACTTCGCTCGCGACAAAGCTATACACGACGTAGACGCCCCCGGTGAGGGCGACCGCCAAGCCAGCGAAAATCCAGCCACGACGCGACACGTTTGGGCTTCCCTGTTTGGCCGGCGTTGCGCGCATCGGAATCCGCGCACCAGCTCGAAGCGCAATGTTCTCGCGGCACGCGCATTGCGCGTGCCGCCTGTCTTGATATTAGTAGGAGTCTGGCCGGCGTGCATCAAGCATGCGCGAGGTCATGGCGTTATTGACCCTCGCCGTGCATCGCGCCGTCGCTAACGCGCGTCATTCGGAGACGCGCTTGCGCCACATGCCGGCGTGCCCTGCACCGCCGGCGTGCGTCGCTGTCATGCCTGCTGCGCGCGTGCCACCGGCCTTCCCCCGAACGGGTAGCCCGGGTCGTTGTAGCCGTGGGTCGACGCATGCCCCGGCGCGACCAGCGCATCGATCATCGATTCTTCGTCGGGCGTGATCGCAGCCCCGAGCGCACCGAAGTAATCTTCGAACTGCGCCAGCGTGCGCGGCCCCGCGATAACCGACGAGATGATGGGGTTGGCCAGCACCCACGCCGTGGCGAACTGCCCCGGCGTCAGGCCGCGCGCCTCGGCATGCGCCTTGAGTTGCTGTGCGATCACCAGCGATTCTTCGCGGAATTCGGTTTCCATCATGCGGCGGTCGGCACGGCCGGCGCGCGTGCCCTGTTCCGGCGCCTGTCCGGGCGCGTACTTGCCGGTCAGCACGCCGCGCGCCACCGGGCTGTAGGGCACCACGCCCAGGCCGTAGTGCTCGCAAGCCGGCAGGATCTCCACCTCGGGCAAGCGGTTCAGCAGGTTGTAGTACGGCTGGCAGGCCACCGGGCGCGGCACGCCCAGCTCGCCGCACAGCCGCGCGATCTCGGCAATGCGCCAGCCGCGGAAGTTCGACACCGCCCAGTAGCGGATCTTGCCGCTGCGCACCAGGTCGCCCATCGCGCGGACCGCCTCTTCCAGGTTCTCGCCGGGATAGTCGCGGTGCAGGTAGAGGATATCGATGTAGTCGGTCGCGAGCCGGTGCAGGCTGTCCTCGACCGCGCGCGTGATCCACACGCGCGAGTAGTGCGAGTGGTTGGGCGCGGGCTGCATGGCGTTGCCGAGCTTGGTCGCCAGCACCCAGTCGTGGCGGTTCGCGGTCAGCAGCCGGCCGACCATCTGCTCCGACGCGCCCTTGGTGTAGACATCGGCGGTATCGATGAAATTCACGCCGTGGTCACGCGCGCTGGCAACGATGCGCGCCGCCTCGGCCTCGTCGGTCTGGTCGGCAAACATCATGGTGCCCAGGCACAGCGCCGAAACGCGCAGGTTGCTGACGCCGAGGCGGCGGTAGGGCATGGGGGTGGCTGGCATGGGATTCTCCGGAAGGGGGGTGTGACCACGGTCCCACATTTTGCCGGGAGTTGGGCAGGCTTGCCGGCAAGCGCACCGTCAGATGGCGGGCAGCGAAATAAACGCGGCCGCCATGCTCTTTTTATTGCGCCCCTTGCAGCACCTTTGCTGCACACCCGATTCCGCGCGACAGCGCCCTGAAATGGTTTCAAGATGTTGCTGGAACGCCAACTGGCGACGATTTACCGCCATATTCTTGCGTTTGCCGGCGGCGCCCACCCCGCCGGCCTGACCAGGAACAAGGATCGGACACCATGCAAACGGAAACCACGGATGTCGTCATCATCGGCGCAGGCCCGGCCGGCTCGGTCGCGGCGGGCCTGCTGCGCAAGCACGGAATCCCGGTACTGGTGATCGAGAAGGAAATCTTCCCGCGCTTTTCGATCGGCGAGAGTCTGCTGCCGCAGAGCATGGCCTATATCGAAAGTGCCGGCATGCTGCGCGCGGTGGTCGAAGCCGGCTTCCAGTACAAGAACGGCGCCGCGTTCTCCCGCGCCGGCCAGCACACCACCTTCGACTTCCGGGAAAAATTCTCTCCCGGCTGGGGCACGACCTACCAGGTGCAGCGTGCCCGCTTCGACGATGTGCTGATCCGCGAGGCGGCACGCCAGGGCGCCGAGGTCCGTTTCGCGCATCTGGTCGAGAACGTCGATGTCAGCGGCGCGCAGCCCGAGGTGACGGTGCGCGCGCCGGACGGCAGCCGGTACCGGGTGCGCGCGAAATTCCTGCTCGATGCCTCGGGCTTCGGCCGCATCCTGCCGCGCCTGCTCAAGCTGGAGTCGCCGTCGGGCTTCCCGGTGCGCAGCGCGCTCTTCACCCATGTCGAGGACCGGATCGTGCCGGGGGGCTTCGACCGCAACAAGATCCTGATCAGCGTGCATCCGCAGCACCCGGATGTCTGGTACTGGACCATCCCGTTCTCGGACGGCCGCTGCTCGCTCGGCGTGGTGGCGGAGAAGGCGTTCCTGGACAACTACACCGGCACCGAGACCGAGCGGCTGCGCGCGCTGGTGGCCGAGGAGCCCGGGCTGGCGAGCCTGCTTGCCGATGCCTGCTGGGACACCCCGGCGCGGCAGATCGCGGGCTATTCGGCCAACGTCAGTTCGCTGTGGGGCAATGGCTACGCGCTGCTCGGCAATGCCGGCGAATTCCTCGATCCGGTGTTTTCCTCCGGCGTCACCATTGCCTTCAAGTCGGCCAGCCTGGCCGTGGAGTGCCTGGTGCGCCAGCTCGGCGGCGAAGCGGTGGACTGGGAGAAGGATTTCGCGCAGCCGCTGCGAGCGGGCGTGGATTGCTTCCGCGTCTTTGTCGAAGCATGGTATGAAGGCCGCTTCCAGAAGCTGATTTTCTACCCCAATGCCACGCCGGAGATCCGCAGCATGATCAGCGCGGTGCTGGCCGGCTATGCCTGGGACCGCAACAACCCGTTCGTCGCCGATCCGCGCCGCCGCATGGCGGTGCTGGAAGAATTCTGCAACGTCTGACCGCCGCCGAGCCGGCATGGCAATTCTGCAAGGACAACAAGCATGACCAATCCGACCGTACTGGTCACCGGATCGTCGCGTGGCATCGGCCGCGCCATCGCGCTGCGCCTGGCGCGCGATGGCTATGACGTGGTGGTCCATTGCCGCGCACGCCGCGACGAGGCCGAAGCCGTGGCCGACGCGGTGCGCGCCCATGGCAGCAGGTCGCGCGTGCTGTGCTTCGACGTCAGCCGCCGCGACGAGGCAGCGGCCACGCTGCTGGCCGACATCGCCACGCACGGCTGCTACTACGGCGTGGTCTGCAATGCCGGGCTGGCCCGCGACGCGGCCTTCCCGGCCATGACCGGCGCCGAATGGGACGAGGTGGTGCACACCAACCTCGATGCCTTCTACAACGTGCTCAACCCGGTGGTGATGCCGATGGTGCAGCGCCGCCAGCCTGGCCGCATCGTCACGCTGTCGTCGGTCTCCGGACTGGTCGGCAACCGCGGGCAGGCCAACTACAGCGCCGCCAAGGCGGGCATCATCGGCGCCACCAAGGCGCTCGCCATCGAACTGGCCAAGCGCGCCATCACGGTCAACTGCGTCGCGCCCGGCCTGATCGACACCGACATGGTCGAGGCGCACGTGCGCGAGGAAGCGCTGCGCCTGATCCCGGCGCGGCGCATGGGCACGCCGGACGAGGTTGCCGCCACCGTCGCCTTCCTGCTGTCGCCCGATGCCGGCTATATCACGCGGCAGGTGATTTCGGTCAACGGCGGGATGTTCGGGTAAGGCATGGCCGGGGAGATCCGATGAACGCGGTAAGCATCTTCTTCCTGCAGGCCATGCTGGTGGTGGCGCTTCCCTACCTGCTGTGGCGCGGCGCGGGCCTGCAGGCCGCCTTTCCGCTGGTGGCGGTGCAGGTGCTGGCCGGCATCCTGCTCGGGCCGTCGGTGTTCGGCCAGCTGGCGCCCCAGGGCTGGTCGGCGCTGTTCGGCCCCGATCACCTGCCGATGCTGTCCGGCCTGCAATGGCTCGCCGTGACGCTGTTCTGCTTCCTGACCGGCCTGCATTTGCGCGAAGACGCGGCGACGACGCACTGGCATGACACCCTGCGCATCTCGCTGGGCAGCATCGCGGCGCCGTTCGTGCTCGGCGGCGTGACGGGATGGTGGATGATCCGCGCCGGCTGGCCGGTGGCGGGCGAGCATGCCGATCCCTACTGGTTCGCCTGCGCGATGGGGATCTGCACCGCGGTCACCGCGCTGCCCGTGCTAGGCGCGCTGCTGCGCGAGATGCGGCTGACCGGCACGCCGCTGGGCCAGCTCGCGCTGCGCTGCGCGGCGGTCAATGACGCGTGGGTGTGGCTGTTCCTGACGCTGGTGCTGCTGCAGCAGGGCAGCCAGCAAGGCGCCAGCGCGCTGGTGACCGGAGTGCGCGCCGGCGCCTACCTCGCCTTCATGTTCGGCGTGGTGCGCCCCGCGCTCGCCTGGCTGCTGCGCCGCGCGCAGGAGACGGAACTGCTGCTGGCGGTCGCCTTCTTCCTGGTGCTGGCGTCGGCATTCCTGGGCGAGCTGGCCGGGCTGCATCACGTGATGGGCGGCTTCGTCGCCGGGCTGGCCTGGCCGTCGCAGGCGGCACAGCGCGTGCGCCAGCAGCTGGAACCGATGACGGTGGTGGTGCTGTTGCCGTTCTTCTTCCTTGCCGCCGGGCTGCGTACCGAGATTTCGCTGCAGGAACCGATGACGCTGTGGATCGCCGCACTGTCGCTGGTCGTCGCCATTGCCGGCAAGATGGCCGGCGTTGCGCTGCCGGCGCTGCGCGCGGGCATGGGCTGGCGCAAGTCGCTCGCGCTGGGCGCGCTGCTGCAGACCAAGGGACTGGTCGAGGTGGTGGTGCTGACCGTGCTGCTGGACGCGCGCGTCATCAGCACGACGGCATTCTCGGGGCTGCTGCTGATGGCGCTGGCCAGTACACTGCTGGCGCGTCCTCTGACCTTGCTCGCGACACATGGCCGCTTGCGCTGAGCGGCGGCCGGAGGGGCGAATGGCATCCTGTCGCTTGCCGCCGGCGATCGCCGGCTGCTTTCAGTCCCGGTCCGGCGCGCCCGGCGGAAAGAGCGAGCGATAGGGCCGCGCCTCGTCGACGGCGCGTGCGTAGAGCTGCATCGTGGTCTCCTGTCGGCGCGCCAGCGCTACGCCGCGGCGAAGCGGTCCGTGGCGGCGATCAGCTGGTCCATGATCCCCGGTTCCGTCCACGCATGGCCCGCCCCTTCGATCAGGTGAAAATCGGCCTTCGGCCAGGCCTTGTGCAGGGCATGCGCATAGCGTACCGGGCACGGCATGTCATAGCGGCCATGCACGATGACCCCGGGAATATCTGCCAGCCTGTACGCATCGCGCAGCAGCTGGCCATCCTCCAGCCAGCAGCGGTGCGTGAAGTAATGGTTCTCCAGCCGCGCAAAGGCAAGCGCGAAGTGGCTGTCGTCATGCTTGGCGCTGTTGCCGGCATCCGGCAGCAGCGTGATGGTCTCGCCTTCCCACACGCTCCAGGCACGCGCGGCTTCGACCTGCTTGTCCTTGTCGTCGCCGGTCAGCAGCTTGCGATAGGCCGCCATCATGTTGCCGCGCTCCGCTTCGGGCACCGGCGCCTGGAAGCGCTCCCATTTCTCGGGGAACATCTCGGACACGCCATACTGGTAGTACCAGTCCAGCTCTGCCTGCGACACCGTGTAGATGCCGCGCAGCACCAGTTCGCTGACGCGTTGCGGATGCTTCTGCGCATAGGCCAGCGCGAGCGTCGAGCCCCAGGAGCCGCCGAAGACCAGCCAGCGCTCCACGCCGGCAAGTTCGCGCAGCCGCTCGATATCGTCGACCAGGTGCCACGTGGTGTTGTGCTCCAGCCCGGCATGCGGCGTCGATCGTCCGCAGCCGCGCTGGTCGAACAGCAGCACGTCATAGCGCGCCGGGTCGAACAGCCGCCGATGGTCGGCCGAGATCCCGCCACCGGGGCCGCCGTGCAGGAACACCGCCGGCTTGGCTCCCGGCGTGCCGACGCGCTCGTAAGAGAGGACGTGGCCGTCGCCGACATCGAGCGTGCCGCAGTGGTAGGGCTCGATTTCGGGGTAGAGGGTACGCAGGGAGGGCATGGGGGGGTGGCTCCGGTGGTCTCGAGGCCACAGTGTACGCTGCCGCAATGGGGAATCGCGTCAGCCGCCGATCAGCCTTGTTCCATCTCGTGCTGTGCCGCCAGCGCGAGAAATGCCGATCGGCTCATATGCCGGCTTTTGGCAGCATCATCGATTTGCTGGACCAACGCTCTGGCAAGCTGATGTTCACCCGCGCAGCTTTACACATCACGCACTGAGCCGTCCAGCCGGTGTTGCCGGAGACGGCGAAAAAAAACCGGCACCCAAAGGCGCCGGTTTTGCTTACCTGGCAAATCGCGCCAACCGGCGCGACCCCACTCAGTCTTCCAGCTTCGGCAGCGAAGCGCTCACCTGCGTCGACAGCAGGCCGGTCTTGGCATACGTCTGCAGCTTCTCGCGCGTATCGACGATATCCAGCGTGCGCATGGTCAGCTGGCCGATCCGGTCCAGCGGCGTGAACATCGACTCGCCCTTTTCCATCGTCAGCCGTTCCGGCTTGTAGGTCAGGTTGGGCGAGGTGGTGTTCAGGATCGAGTAGTCATTGCCGCGGCGCAGTTCGATGGTGACTTCGCCGGTGATGGCGCCGGCCACCCAGCGCTGGGCGGTTTCGCGCAGCATGATGGCTTGCGGGTCGAACCAGCGGCCCTGGTACAGCAGGCGGCCCAGGCGGCGGCCGTTGTCGCGGTATTGCTCGATGGTGTCTTCGTTGTGGATGCCGGTGATCAGGCGCTCGTAGGCGATGAACAGCAGCGCCAGGCCCGGGGCTTCGTAGATGCCGCGGCTCTTGGCTTCGATGATGCGGTTTTCGATCTGGTCGCTCATGCCCAGGCCATGGCGGCCGCCGATGCGGTTGGCTTCCATGAACAGGTCGACGCTGTTGGCGAAGGTCTGGCCGTTCAGCGCGACCGGCTGGCCTTCCTCGAAGCGCACGGTGACTTCCTCGCGCTTGACGTCGACGTCATCGCGCCAGAACTGCACGCCCATGATCGGCTGGACGATGCGGATGCCCGAATCCAGGTGCTCAAGGTCCTTGGCCTCGTGGGTGGCGCCCAGCATGTTGGAGTCGGTCGAGTACGCCTTTTCGGCCGACATCTTGTAGTCGAAGCCGTTCTGGCGCATGAACTCGGACATCTCGGCGCGGCCGCCCAGTTCGTCGATGAACTGCTGGTCCAGCCACGGCTTGTAGATCTGCAGGCCGGGGTTGGTCAGCAGGCCGTAGCGGTAGAAGCGCTCGATGTCATTGCCCTTGAACGTGCTGCCATCGCCCCAGATGTTGACGCCATCTTCCTTCATCGCGGCAACCAGCATGGTGCCGGTGACGGCGCGGCCGATCGGGGTGGTGTTGAAGTAGGTGATGCCGGCGGTGGAAATGTGGAACGCACCGCACTGCAGGGCGGCGATGCCCTCGGCCACCAGCTGCGTGCGGCAGTCGACCAGGCGGGCTTCCTCGGCGCCGTAGGCCTTGGCGCGGCGCGGGATATCGTCGTAGTCGGGCTCGTCGGGCTGGCCCAGGTTGGCGGTGTAGGCGTAGGGGACGGCGCCCTTCTGGCGCATCCAGAGGAGTGCCGCGCTGGTGTCAAGGCCGCCGGAGAAGGCGATACCGACGCGCTCGCCGGTAGGAATGTGCTGCAGGATGGTAGTCATCGCCAGAAATCTAAGTGAATTTGTCGGCTCTTGGGCGGGCTCCCGCCGCGTCGCCCGGAAGGGTGCCAGCGCGCGCGGAAGCACGGCGACGCGGCCGGCCGAGTCACGGGCCGAGTCAGTGCCAAACGCGAATTGTGACACGGCAGCGCCCACGCGCCAAACGCAGGCCAATGCCGGGTCGCGGGCCGCACCCCGGCGGAGCGTTGAAAAGCCGCGAACGCGCCCTTCAAAACTCTCGACTGGTTAGCTCCCGGGACCCCTCCCTATACTGCGCCGCATCGTCGTTTTGAGAGCGGAGTCGTCATGCTGCATCGCGCCCTGCAAGGGATCCGGGTCCTGGACCTGTCGCGCATCCTCGCCGGTCCCTGGTGCACCCAGAACCTGGCCGACCTGGGCGCCGAGGTGACCAAGGTCGAACATCCCCGGCGCGGCGACGACACCCGCGGCTGGGGCCCGCCCTACCTCGACGCGCCGGCCGGCACCGAAGGCGGTCCGCGCCTGTCGGGGTACTTCATCTGCTGCAACCGTGGCAAGCGCTCGGTGGCAATCGACTACAGCACGCCGGAAGGCGCCGCGCAGGTGCGCGAGCTGGCGCGCGAGGCCGACGTGCTGGTCGAGAACTACAAGGTCGGCACGCTGCGCCGCTACGGCCTCGACTACGAAGCCCTAAAGGCGATCAACCCACGCCTGGTCTACCTGTCGATCACCGGCTTCGGCCAGGACGGACCGATGGCCGACAAGCCCGGCTATGACTACGTGTTCCAGGGCATGGGCGGCTTGATGAGCTATACCGGCCAGCCCGACGGCGCCCCGGGCGCGGGGCCGCTGCGCACCGGCGTGGCGGTGGTGGACCTGAGCACCGGCATGTATGCGACCTCGGCGGTGCTGGCCGCGCTGTACCAGCGGCAGTCGACCGGTGCGGGCGCGCATCTCGATATCGCGCTGCTCGACGTGGCCGTGGCGATGAATGCCAACCAGGCCGCCAACTACCTGGTCTCTGGCCAGAACCCGCAGCGCAGCGGTAATGCGCATCCCAACTGCGCGCCGTATGAAGTGTTCCGCTGCGCCGACGGCCACCTGATCCTGGCGATCGGCAATGACGGCCAGTTCGCGCGCTTCTGCGCGGTGGCGGGCATGCCCGAGCTGGCGCAAGACCCGCGCTACGCCACCAATTCGGCGCGCATCGAGCACCTGCCGGCGCTGCGCGCGCTGCTGGCCGAGCTTTTCCCCACGCGCACGCGCATCGAATGGACCGAGGCGTTCGACGCCAACGGCGTGCCCTGGGGCCCGATCCACACCATGGACGAAGTCTTCGCCCACCCGCAGGTGCAGCACCGCGGCCTGCTGCGGGTAGCGGAGCATCCCGTCATGGGCCGCGTGCCGATGGTGCGCAACCCGATGCTGGCGGGCCACGACGGCCCGCTCATGCCGCCGCCGCTGCTGGGCGAGCAGAGCGCCGCGAATTGATTGCCCTGCAAGACACACAAACCCTGCTCCGGAGACAACCGATGAAGCCAGTCCTTTCCACCGTTGCCCTGTTCGCAGCGCTCGCCACTGCCGGCGCCGCGCAGGCCAGCGCCTACCCCGACCGGCCGATCAAGCTGGTCGTGCCCTACGCCGCGGGCGGCACCACCGACATCATCGCCCGCATCGTCGGCACCCATCTGGGCCCGGTGCTGGGCCAGCCGGTAGTGGTCGAGAACCGCCCGGGCGCCGGCGGCGCGGTGGGCAGCGCCTATGCCGCCAAGCAGCCTGCCGACGGCTACACGCTGGTGATGGAGGTGGAAAGCTCGCACGCGGTCAATCCCAACGTCTACGTCAAGACCGCGTATGACCCGGTGAAGGACTTCGCACCGATCAGCAACCTCGCCGACGTGCCGAACGTGCTGGTGGTCAACCCGTCGTTTCCGGCCACCGACCTGCAGGCGTTCATCAGGCTGCTGAAAGCCAATCCCGGCAAGTACTCGTTTGGCTCGTCGGGCAACGGCGGCCTGAGCCACATGAACGGCGAGCTGTTCATGAACGCCACCGGCACGCGCATGCTGCATGTGCCCTACAAGGGCCTGGGCCCGGCGCTCAACGATGCGGTCGCGGGCCAGATCCAGGTCGTGTTCGACAACATCCCCTCGTCGTCCGCGCTGATCCAGGGTGGCCGGCTGAAGCCGCTGGCGGTTGCGGCGAAGCAGCGCCTGAAGGTGCTGCCCAACGTGCCGACCTATGCCGAAGCCGGCCTGCCGGCGATGAACAACCCGTCGTGGTTCGGGCTCGGCGCGCCGGCCGGCACGCCCGCCCCCATCCTCGACAAGCTGAACCAGGCCGTGCGCAAGGTGCTGGCCGAACCCGACGTGATCGCCGCGATCGAGAAGCAGGGCGCGATCCCCGCGCCCACCTCGCGCCAGGCCTTCTCCGACCTGGTGCGCGGGCAGAATGCGTACTGGAAGAAGGTCGTCGACGATATCCGGTTCACCAGGCTCCAGTAAGCCAGCCACCAGCAAGGAACGACATGAGCGAAACCATCCAGGAACAATACGCCGGCGTCGACGTCGACGCGCGCGGCATTGCCACCGTCACCATCCGCGACGCGGGTTCCCTCAACATCCTCGGCACGCCGGTGATCGCCTCGGTCACGCGCGCGATCGAGGCGCTGGCCGCCAACGACGCGGTGCGCGTGGTGGTGCTGCGCGGCAGCGGCGACAAGGGCTTTATCGGCGGCGCCGATATCAAGGAAATGGCCGCGCTGGACCGCGCCAGCGCGCAGGCATTCATCAGCGGCCTGCGCCGCCTGTGCGACGCGGTGCGCCATTGCCCGGCGCCGGTAATCGCGCGCATGCCGGGCTGGTGCCTGGGCGGCGGGCTGGAGCTGGCGCTGGCGTGCGACATCCGCATCGCCGCCGACAATGCGCAGCTCGGCATGCCCGAGGTCAAGGTCGGCATCCCGTCGGTGATCCACGCGGCGCTGATGCCGCGCCTGATCGGCAATGCGCGCGCGTCATGGCTGCTGCTCACGGGCGAGATCGCCAACGCCGAAGACGCGCTGCAGTGGGGGCTGGTCAGCCGCGTGGTGCCGCTGGATGCGCTGGACCAGGAGGTCGAGCGGGTGGCCGCGCTGCTGGCGCGCTTCGGTCCCGTTGCCGTGCGTCAGCAGAAGCGTTTATTGCGCGAATGGGAAGATGCGCCGGTCGATGTTTCGATCAACAACAGCGTGGCGGAATTCGGCAGCGCGTTCGACACCGGCGAGCCGCAGCAGCATATGGCCACGTTCCTGAACCGGAAGCGCTGACCTGCGCGCCCTGGTTGCGCTATTACGGCGCCGTGCCGGCCACGGCGCCGCCCTCGCGCGTGGCCACCACGCGCGGATCGTTGAGCAGGAACTGCGCGAACGCCTCGGCAAATGACGGCAGCTTGCCGTCGGCGCGCACGATCAGGTTGAGTTCGCGCAGTGCCCAGGGCTCGGCCAGCCGCACCCCCGCCACGCGCGCATCGCGCAGCGCTTGTGCCGCCACGCTGCGCGGCACGAGTGCCACCCCGACCCCCGCCTCGGCCAGCGACAGCACCGCGTCGAAGCTGTGCGCATGCAGGCGCACGTTAGGGCTCTTGCCCGCGCGCTGCGCCATGTCGCGCAGGAACAGGAAGTTGCTGCTGGTGCGGCTCATGCACACAAAGTCGAAAGCCAGTGCCGCGCCGAAGCGAACCTCCGGCTCGCGCGCCAGCGGATGCTCCGCCGCGACCGCCAGGATCAGTTCGTCGCGCGCATAGCGCACCGAGCGCACGCCGGTGGTCTCGAAGTCGCCGGCGAGAATGCCGACGTCGGCTTCGTGCGCCGCGACCGCGGTCAGGATCGACTGGCTGGCGCGTTCTTCGAGGTCGATGTTCACGTCCGGGTTGGCCAGCAGGAAGCGGCTCACGCTCGGGATGATGAAGCCATTGAGCGAGCTGCTGTTGGCCAGCAGCCGGATATTGCCCTTCAGTCCCGCCGAGAAACGGCCCACCTCGCCGTGCATGCGCTCGACGCCGAGCAGCAGCTCGCGCACATGGACCAGCAATGTCTCGCCGGCCGGCGTCAGCTCCATGCCGCGCGCGGTGCGCACAAACAGCGGCGTGCCCATCGCATGCTCGAGGTTCTTCAGCCGGTAGCTGGCCGCCGACGCCGTGATATGCGTGGCCGAAGCGCCGCCGGAAAGACTTTGTGCATCGGCGATCGCCTGGAACAGGCGCAGGTCGGTCAATTCGTAACGCAAGGCAGCTCCGGATGTCTAAGGTGTTCAGGCGAGAGCCGGATAGTGACGGTTCGCGGGCATTCTACAGCCCGGCATGCACGCCCCAGCCGAGGCCGATCCCGCATTGATGTGGACACCAGCCACTTGGTTTGCTAAGGTATTGTGGACGGCGTACACAAATCGTTGCGCCCGTTGCCGGATCCCCGAGGCTATCGTCCGTACGCCGGCTAGGTTCTTCCTGCCTGCCCCGCCCGGGCGGCTCTCTTTACAGGAGTTGTCATGCAAGTCCAGCCCTATCTCTTTTTTGAAGGCCGTTGCGATGAAGCTGTCGAGTTCTACAAGAAGACCCTTGGCGCCAAGGTCAATATGCGGATGACGTTCAAGGAGAATCCCGAGCCGCAAAAGGCCGACCCCGGCTGCCAGGCGCCTCCGGGAACGGAAGACAAAGTCATGCACATGGAATTCCAGATCGGCGACAGCGTGATCATGGCTTCCGACGGCCGCTGCTCGAACCAGCCCAAGTTCGAGGGCTTCGGGCTGACAATCAGCTTTGCCGACAAGGCCGGGGTGGAAAATGCCTTCAACGGCCTGAAGGAAGGTGGCCAGGTGGTGATGCCGCTGGACAAGACTTTCTTCGCCGAGCAATTTGGCATGGTGAGCGACCGCTTTGGCGTCATGTGGATGCTGATCACCGAGCAGAAGTAAGCGCGGCGCGTGCGGTTTCGCCGGCGGCATCGGCATACGGGATTACAATGCGCGCCGCCAGCCGGAGAAACCGGCGAACCCACGACAGCCACGCGCCATGGACGAACGCATCACCGAACTCGAAATCAAGCTCGCCTTCCAGGAAGACCTGCTCGAAACGCTCAACACCACGGTGGCGCGCCAGCAGCAGCAGATCGACCTGCTGCAGGAGCAGTTCCGCGCCCTGTACCAGCAATTGCGCAGCGCCACGTCGACGGCGGCAGAGTCCGATCCCCTGCAGGAAATCCCGCCGCATTACTGACCTGCGCGCATGCGCGCCGGGGCTATGTGACGGAACGCCATCCCGCGTGCGCGGTCTGACTGGCTGACTCCATCCACGCCGCGCCGTCAAGGCGCGCACCATCCGCCACATGCGCCTGCGCCCCTCCCTGCTCCTTGCCGCCGCGGCCGTCTTCGCCGCGGCTACGCCCGCGCTGGCCGGCTACAACGTCTGGACCGGCGAATACACGCTCACCCGCCAGGAACTGCAGGCCGCGCTGGAGCAGCGTTTTCCCGCCACGCTGCGTTACGCGGAAGTGGTGACCGTACAGCTTAGCCACCCCCGGCTGGTGCTAGACGAGGCCAGCAACCGGCTCATCACCCATGTCGAGGCCCGCCTGACCAACGCGCTGCTGCCCTCGCCGCCGGTCGACGGCAAGCTGGCGCTCAACAGCGGCGTGCGCTACGACTCCGGCAAGCGGGCCGTGCTGCTCGACAACCCCACGGTGCAACAGGTGGAAGTTGCCGGCATGGCCCAGTACCGCGAGCAACTCAACGCCATCGGCGCGGTCGTTGCGCAGCAGTTGCTGAAGGACTATCCGGTCTATACCTTCAAGCCCGAGGAACTGCACTTCGGCGGCAAGGAGGTCGAGCCGGGGACCATCACGGTCGGCAAGGAAGAAGTGCGGGTTGAAGTGAAGAACCGCTAACGCCGCGCCGTTTCGCGCGCGCCGCGGAACACCAGCGCCAGTCCCGCCAGCACCGCCGCCATCCCGGCGAGCGCCAGCGGCGCCATCCGGTTGCCCAGCAGCAGGTAGTCCAGCACCGCGGTGCCCGCAGGCACCAGGTAGAACAGGCTGGTCACATTGACCAGGTTGCGCGCGCGGATCAGGCGGTAGAACAACAGCGTGGCGCCGATCGAGATGCCGAGCGTCAGCCACAGCAGCGGCAGCGCGAACGCCAGCGATACCTCGAAGGCAAAGGGCTGGAACGGCAGGCACAGCAGGCATGCCGCGAGGCTGGCGCCATACTGCAGCGGCAACACCTGCGCCGGCGCGCGCGCGATGCGCTTCTGCAGGATGGCGCCGACGGTCATGCAGGCCAGCGCTGCCAGCCCGCACGACACGCCCGCCACAGAAAGCCGTGCCAGCAGCAGGCTGTCGGCGACCACCAGTGCCAACCCGGCGAGCGCGAGCGCCAGGCCCGCGATGCGGGTGGTGCTGTAGCGTCGCTCGGTCAGCAGCAGGGTCAGCATCGGTTGCGCGCCCAGCACGGTGGCCAGCACACCAGGCGTCATGCCATGGTCGAGCGCAAGGAAGTAGAACACGGCGTAGCCGCCAATCAGCAGCAGGCCGGTCAGCGCCACATGCAGCCGTTCGCCGCGCGGCGGCAGCAGGTGGCCGCGTGCCAGGCCGATGGCGCCAAGCACCGCCAGCGTGATGGCGAAGCGCAGCGTCAGCAAGGCAAAGGGCGTGGCATGGTCCAGCCCGAGGCGCGCCGCGATAGCGCCGCTGCTCCACAGCAGCACGAACAGGGGTGTGGCCCAGAACGCGGCGGATACCGCATGCCGGGCGTGGGTCGCGGCGCACAGTTGCGCCGCGCAGTCTTTTTCGGTGGTCATGGATGTCATCTGTCGAAAGCCTGGCAGACCCCGGCGCGCAAGCGCGCATAGCAACTGCGGCAGCCGGCAGCGGCGCACAGGCGCGCGGCTGCCGTGCCGTCAGGCACGCGCAGGCGTGAAAACCGGGGAGCTGTGATGCGGGCCGCGATACGCGCCCGTCAGCCGCGTGGCGGCGGGGGCGGATGCGCGCCGCCGGAGAACGGCGGCGGTGCGACAGCGACGAACGCAGGCTGGCAACGCACGCGCGGCATCGCGTCGCACGGTGGCGCGGCGATGACGGGGCGTTGGCGGTCTGCGTTCATGACGAAATCGGGAAAGGATTCGAAGATCTGGCGATGCTATGCCTGCAAGGCGGCCGCGTCAACGGGTGGTGTGCCGGGTCGCGCCGGGGTTCAGCGCGCAGTGTCCGATTCGAGCTGCGCCACCAGCGCCTGCAACGTGGGCGCGCAGCCGGCTTCGACCTTCAGCGCCAGCATATCGTCCGCGCGCGTGGTGCCCAGGTTGAGCGCCGCCACCTGCTTGCCCATCTGCCCGGCCCAGACACAGAAGCGGTAGCCCGAATACACCATCAGCGACGAGCCCACCACCAGCACCGCGTCGGCGGCCTCGAGCGCCGCGCGCGCGGCATCGACGCGCACGCGCGGGACCGACTCGCCGAAGAAGACCACGTCAGGCTTGAGGATGCCGCCGCAGCGCCCGCACTCGGGCACGCGGAACTGCGCGAACAGCGGCGATTCGAAATGCACGTCGCCATCGGCGGCGGGCTCGGCGATCACGTCGCGCAGCGCGGCGTTCTGGTCCAGCAGCCAGTCCTGCAGGCCGGCGCGGTCATGGCGTGCGCCGCAGTCCAGGCAAATGGCGCTGGCCAGGCTGCCGTGCAGCTCGATCACGTCGCGGCTGCCGGCGCGCTGGTGCAGGCCGTCGACATTCTGCGTGACCAACGCGCCCAGGCGGCCATGCTCGCCCAGCCGGGCGAGCGCATGGTGCGCGCCGTTGGGCCGCGCCTGCCACGCCACCGGCCAGCCAAGCATGCTGCGCGCCCAGTAGCGCTGGCGCCCGGCGTGCGAGCCTAGGAAGGCCTGCAGCGTGATCGGTTGCGAACGCTGCCACTGGCCGCGCGCGTCGCGATAGCCGGGGATGCCGGAATCCGTGCTGATGCCGGCGCCGGTCAGCACGAACAGGCGCGGATGGCGCCGCACGAAGTCGAGCAGCGCGTTCAACTGGCCGGATCCTCCGCGTGCCGCGCCGCGTGGCGCGCCTCCCACGCGCGCAGTTCCTCGCGATAGCGGTCCAGCTCCTGGTAGTAGAAATCGAAGATGCACGGATCGCAACCGGAGCCGCAGCATTCGTCGTCGCCGGGCCGTTCGGGCGGCACGGGGCGCGGGTCGTCCGCGGGGTTGGCGACAGGGTTGACGGGAGACACTTGGGACACGGACTGCACGCCGCTGCGGGCGGAAATGGCGGATCAGCCGCCAGTATATGCCGCCGGCGCCAACCACGCCGCCCACCACCCCGCCACCCGCCACGTGGTTGCAGCGCCGGGCCAGTGGCGCTCAGTGGTTCAGCAGCACGCTTCCGACCGGGATCACCAGCGCGGTGCCGGACAGGCAGGCGATGTCGTCGTCGGCAAGCCAGCGCGCCACCACGTCTGCCAGTCGCGCGCCGATGCGGGCCAGCTCGGCCGGGTCGGCCAGGTAGACGGCGTCGATCACGTCCTGGTCGAATGCCAGCGACGCGCTGATGCGGCAGCGGCCGGGCGAGCCGGGCGGCTCGGCCTGCCAGCTCACCTGCACCTCGCTGCCCCCGGCGCGATGGTATTCGGCCGACATCGGGAACAGCCGGCAGGTATGTTCGCGGGTCCACTCCACCAGTGCGGTCATGGCGATTCCCCCTCTATGCGGGCTGCGCCCGCCCTGGTCTGCGTTCATCTTAGTCACTGCAAGCGGCCTGTGCAGTGCGCTCCCGGCAGCGGATGCCGATCTGCACGCTTCCGAGCGGCATGATGAATTGTTTTGCGGCGCGCACTCCAGGCGGCCCGTGCGCCGCGTTTTGCCCGAAGATAAGCCGACGCCCATCCCGGCCGCGCACAGACCGGGCAACCGGCGCCGCATTGCGGCTGCCTGCTGAACGGACGACGACATGAAGGCAGCCACACCCTGGGGGTTGCGGATCCTGCGGCTGGCAGCGCTCGCGCTGGCGGCTTGCCTTGCCGTTGGCGCCCGGGCCGCGCCGGACGCAGCGCCGGACGCAACGCCTGACTCCGCACTCGCGCCGGCACCAGCGATCATGCCCCCGGCACCCGCCGCGATCGACACGCCCGCCGTGAGCGCCGCGCCGGCCCGCGGCGCGCGTCCGCGCATCTGCCTGGTGCTGTCCGGCGGCGGTGCGCGCGGCGCCGCGCATATCGGTGTGCTCAAGGTGCTGGAGGATCTGCGCGTGCCGGTGGACTGCATCGCCGGCACCAGCATGGGCTCGCTGGTGGGCGGCGCCTATGCCACCGGCATGTCGCCCGCCGAGATGGAGCGGCTGGTCAGCGGGCTGAGCACCGAAAAGCTGTTCAAGGAACGCCCGCCGCGCAAGGACCTGACCGTGCGCCGCAAGCAGGACGATTTCACCAACCTGTTCACGCCCGAGATCGGCGTGCAAACGAGAGGGCTGCTGCTGCCCAAGGGCGCGGTCTCGGGCGTGCAGCTTGAGACGGTACTGCGCCAGCTGGCGCGCACGCCCGGCTACCGCGACTTCGACAAGCTGCCGATCCCCTACCGCGCCGTCGCCACCGACCTCGTCGCCGGCACGCCGGTCGTGTTCAACGCCGGCGAGCTGGCCAACGTGATGCGCGCCAGCATGTCGGTGCCGGGCGCGGTGGCGCCGGCGGAATACCAGGGAAGGCTGCTGGTCGACGGCGGGCTCACCGACAACCTGCCGGTCGGCGTGGCGCGCGCGATGGGCGCCGATGTCATCATCGCCGTCAACCTCGGCACGCCGCTGATGAAGCGCGAGGAGCTGACCTCGGTCATCGGCGTGACAAGCCAGATGCTCAACATCCTGACCGAGCAGAACGTGCGCGCCTCGCTGGCCTCGCTGGGCCCCGCCGACGTGCTGATCGAGCCCGCGCTCGGCGATTTTTCCGCGACCGACTTCGACCACCTGACCGCCACCATCCCCATCGGCGAAGCCGCGGCGCGCAAGGTGGCCGAGCGCCTCGCGCCGCTGGCACTGCCGCCGGCGCAGTATGCGCAGCTGCGCGCGGCGCAGCAGGCGGTGTCGCCGCCCGACACGCGGCCGGTGGATGCGATCGAGCTGGCGCCGCTGCACCGCGTCAATCCCGAGTTTGCGACGGCGGTGATGGAGACCAAGCCGGGCGAGCCGCTTGACCAGGCCACGCTCGACCAGGACATGCGGCGGCTGTTCGGCACCGGCGACTTCGAGCACGTCAACTACGGCATCATGGAAGAGCCGGGCAAGCGCATCCTGGTGGTCAATGCGGTCGAGAAATCGTACGGGCCGGACTACCTGCGCTTTGGCCTCGGGCTCAGCACGGACTTCCGCGGCGATGCGTTCTTCAACCTGATCGGCAGCTACCGGCGCACCTGGCTGAACTCGCTTGGCGCCGAATGGCGCACCGATCTGCAGGCGGGCCAGACTACTTCGCTGACGAGCGAGTTCTACCAGCCGCTGAACACGCGCCAGTACTTCTTCATCGCCCCGCGCATCGAGCTGGAGCGCCGCCCGGTCAACGTGTTCCAGGGCAGCACCCGCCTGGCCACCTATGACCTGCGCCGCCTTGACGTAGCGCTGGACGTGGGCAGCCAGTTCACCAAGTACGGTGAGCTGCGGCTGGGCGTGCAGACCGGCACGCTGGACGCCACGCTGAGCACCGGCCCGGAGGCGCTGTCGCCGGGCCCCGGCAGGATCAAGCGCGGCGCCATTACCGGCCGGCTCTTCTTCGACCAGCTCGACAGCGTCGACTTCCCGCGCTTCGGCTATGCTGGCTCGTTGCGGGTCTATGCCTCGCAACCGGGACTCGGTGCCGACGATTCCTATATCAAGGCGCAGGGCGACCTGTTGTATGCCCATTCGATCGGAAACCATACCGTGTCGCTCGGGCTCAAGGCCGGCACCAATGTCGGCAACCCGCTGCCGCGCTATGACCTGTTCCAGTGGGGCGGCTTCCTGCAGCAATCCGGCTATGCGACCGGGCAACTGCTGGGCGGCAACCTGCAGTTTGCGCGGCTGGTCTACTACAACAAACTGGCGC
Organism: Cupriavidus sp. L7L; assembly: GCF_004353535.1. Classification (NCBI taxonomy): domain Bacteria; kingdom Pseudomonadati; phylum Pseudomonadota; class Betaproteobacteria; order Burkholderiales; family Burkholderiaceae; genus Cupriavidus; species Cupriavidus sp. L7L. The sequence goes on along the minus strand of NZ_SMNY01000021.1, from coordinate 39,435 downwards.
GGCAGACGCTGCTGCAGGGCATCTACGCCGGCTTCTCGCTGGAGGCAGGCCGCATGGGTGCGCCGCTGGTGCCGGGAAGCCCGACCGGGCTGCTCAAGTCGGGATCGCTGTTCCTGGCGCTGGACAGCCCGCTCGGGCCACTGTATTTCGCCTATGGCCGGGCCGCGGCCGGGACATACAGCTTCTACCTCTTCCTCGGCAAGCCGTTCTGAGACGCGGGTCCACCGCAACGTGGGCCGCGCGTGTGATGCGAGCGTACCCCACCGAAGTTGTATGTAATGTCTTAATTCAAAGGTCTATACTTTTCCCGTCAGCAAGACCCCCTCTTGAATGACGACCCTTCCCCGGTCGCCGCTGCCCCAGCGGCGACTTTTTTATGGGCGGTCGCCGCATTCGGGCAACGGCCGCGAGCATGGTTGCCCACCTCCTATCCCCGCCTCGGGCCGCGCTGCCGGCCGCACTCGCGGAGGTTTCCATGCAGATCGGTTTCACCCATTTCACAGCGGCCTGTCGCGTGGTCCGGTGCGCTCGCTGGTGGCCACGCTGACCTTCATGGCGGCGGGCTTCCTGACGGTGCTGGTGCAACGCCACCTGCTCGGGAGGTATCGCATCGATCACTAAACGCGCATCGTGGCCACCGGGACACAGTTGGATGCACGCAATGCTGGCCCGTTGCGCCAAGCCGGTTTAAGATTGCGCGATTATCGAACAACGAACCCGGACAAGCACAGCCCAATGGAAGTCCTCCGCCCCATCGGTCTCGGCCATGCACAGGCCGACACCGTCCGCGTCGCCCGGCCGCAGGCCGATTTGCTGAGCAGCTTTGCCGGCGATCCCAATTTCATGCTGTCGCTGGCGCGCGGGCTGACCGTGCTGGAGGCCTTCTCGGAACGCAAGCGTCCGCTGACCATCTCGCAGGTGGCGCAGCGCACGCAGCTGTCGCGCGCCTCGGTGCGGCGCTGCCTCTATACGCTGGAGCAGCTTGGCTATGTCAGCCAGCAGGACGGCCAGTTCGCGCTGCGCCCGCGGGTGCTGCACCTGGGGCATGCGTATTTCTCTTCGACCTCGCTGGTGTCGCTGGCGCAGCCGATCCTGGACAACCTGAGCGCGCGCATCCACGAGACCTGCGCGCTGGCCATCCTCGACGGCACCGACATCCTCTACCTGGTCCGCTCCGAAGTGCAGCGGGTCCTGAACTACTCGCTGGGCATGGGCAGCCGCCTGCCGGCCTACTGCACCTCCAACGGCCGGCTGCTGCTGGCGCACCAGCCGGCCTCGGTGCTCGACGGCTTTTTCGAGCATGCCGAGCTGCGTCCGCGCACGCTGCAGACCAAGGTGTCGCGGCAGGAGCTGGAGGCATGCTTCGCGCGGGCACGCGAAGTCGACTACGTGATCGTCGACGAGGAGCTGGAGCCGGGCCTGCGCGCGATTTCCGTGCCGGTGCGCTCGGCCTCCGGCATCGTGCTGGCTGGCCTGAGCGTGAGCGTGCGCGCCGCGCGCGTACCGGAAAGCGAGATGATCACGCGGCTGCTGCCGCCGATGCGCGAAGCCGCGGCGGCCATCGGGCGGCTGATCGGCTCCTGACGGGCCGCGCCTCGCGCGCCGGGATGTTCAGCCCCGGTGCGCCAGCTCCAGCGCGAATACCAGCCGCTGCAGGAAGTTCTCCATACGGCCGTCCGGATTGATAAAGGCGCAGCCGAAGTGGTGGATGGCGTTGCCGTCATGGCCGACCAGCCAGTGGCCAACCACCTGCAGGTCGAGCTCCACCTTGCCCAGCTCGCGGAAGTCGAGACGGCACTTGGCCACGGTGGTACCGACCGGCAACTGTTCCTCGGTGACGCTCTTGGAGCGCAGCCCGACGCCGGACAGCGACAGGTCGGCAATGTCCAGGCACAGCAGCGCATTGTCGGCGCCCCGGATTTCGCAGCGGTAGCCCTTGGTCACCAGCGTGCGCGCGCGGAAATGGCGGCGGCGCTGGAAGTGATAGAGCTTCTCCGGAAATTCGACGACAAAGGCCGGGCCTTGCTCGAAGCGGGTCGCGGCCGGCTGCCCCACCATAAAGTTCACCGGCACGCCGCGCAGCAAACCCGAGAATGCATTCTCTTCCGAGGTCATCAGCGACTGCCGCTCGGCGTCGGCATTGCACCAGTCGAACACGAAGGTCCGGTTGACCGGATCGACCTGCAGGATCGAGGTGACGAACTGGTGCCCGGTACGGGTGCGCACGCTCAGCATGCACTTCTGCCACGACAGGTCGCGCAGCACGGTGCCGATCTGGGAGTTGTGCGTGAGGCGGTAACGATCGTCCGCCGGCGTGTCGGCGGCGGCAGTGTCGGTCTCGGTTCCGGTGCCGGCCCCGGTGGCTTCGTGCTGATTCATGGATTCACGCAACGTCTGGTATGGCGGGATGCCGCCGGCTGGGGGTGTAGTGGGGGCGCGGCAGCCAGTCGGCCTGCCGGCCGCGCGCCGCATGTTAAGCGCGTGCCCCCGCGTCCGGCAAGACTCATGGCGACACCTTCGGCAAAACTGTGGCAGAACTTGAGCACAGACTTACGGGGGGTAGCGCCTGCGCCGCTTTCAGGCGTCCTTCGGCTCCAATGGCGGGCCCGCCGGGGATGCGGCCGGCGCCAGCATTGCCTGCGCCTCGTCGCGCAGCCACGCGAGCAGCAGCAGCCGGCGCGTGTCGTGCTCGAACGGCGCCGGCGACAACAGATGGTAAGCCGACCCGTCCGGCGTGAAGCCGAACGGGGCAGCCAGGCGCCCGTCGGCGATCTCGTCGGCGGCCATCAGCCGCGAAGCCATGGCCCAGCCGAGGCCCGCCGCCGCGGCCTGCAGGCTCAGGTAGAAGTGCTCGTACCAGGCATCGCCCTCGAAGCGGACAGCCTGCGCGTCAGGGCCGGCGGCAGCCAGCCAGCGTTGCCAGGCATCGGGCCGGGTGCGCGTATGCAGCCGTGCCGGAACAGCGGCGGCACCCTGGGCCAGCAGCGGGCGGCACACCGGCCCGACCCATTCCTGCGCCACCTCGCGCGCGTGCCAGCGCGGCTCGAAGGCGAAGTCATTGCGCCGCAGCGCCAGGTCGGCGCCGCTGCGCGCGAAATCGATCGGGCCGCCCGCCGCCATCAGGTGCAGCGGGATGTCAGGGTGGCGCGCGGCAAAGCGCGGCAGGCGCGGGATCAGCCAGCGCATTGCCACGGTCGGCTCGCACGACAGCACCAGCGCCCGGCCAGGCGGCTGGGTGCGGATGCGCGCCGCGGCGCCGGCCAGCATCTCCATTGACTGTGAAGCGGCGGCGAACAGCGTGCGCCCCGCATCGGTCAGGAAGACGCCGCGGTTGCGCCGCTCGAACAGTGCCACGCCGAGCGTGTCTTCCAGCTGGCGGATCTGCCGGCTGACCGCGCCGTGGGTCAGGTGCAGTTCTTCGGCCGCGCGCACGAAGCTCTCGTGGCGTGCGGCAGCCTCGAAAAAGCGGATCCAGCCCAGCCAGTGCATCGGGATTTTCAGTCAGTTTTTCTCACGTATTTGCGCGAGTATATATCGGTTGTGGGTCTCGTTTGTGGCACGCAGAATTGGGTACGCTTTGCCGTGCCGGCCCAGTCCGGCGGCGGCGATCGGCTCTCAACCACAACGTAACCTCACACAAAATGATTCCAGTTGCCCTTCCAGTCGTCGAACCGCTGGCGGTCGCCGCCGTGACCGTGCTCGCCGTGGTCAGCCCCGGCCCGGATTTCGCCATGGTGACCCGCAACAGCTACCTGTACGGCCGCCGCGCCGGGCTGCTCAGCGCCCTTGGCATCGCAATGGGGGTGCAGGTCCATGTGCTGTACACGATGTTCGGCGTGGCGCTGCTGATGGCGCATGCGCACAGCGTGCTGACGGTGGTGAAGGCGCTGGGCGCGGCCTACCTGGTGTGGATCGGCCTGCAGACGCTGCGCCGGCGCGCGCCGCTCGCGGTCGACCTGCACGGCGCCCCGGCACTGCGGCCGGCCGCGGCCTTGCGCATGGGCTTCCTGACCAATGCGCTGAACCCGAAATGCACGCTGTTCGTGGTCAGCACCTATACGCAGGTGGTCGACGCGCACACCCCGGTGCCGGTGCAGTTCGGCTACGGTGCGTTCATGTCGCTGGCGCACCTGGCGTGGTTCAGCCTGGTGGCCGGTGTATTCGCCGCGCCGGCGTTGCGGGCGGCGATGCTGCGCCGCCAACGTCTGCTGGACGGCGCCATCGGGTCGGCGCTGTGCGGGCTCGGGGCCGCGCTGGGGCTCAGCAACCTGGCGTAGCAGCAGGCCGGGCCAGCGGCCACGCCTGCAGCACGAGGTGCTCCGCGCCCCGCGGTCCCAGCCGGCTTTCGAACAGCACCAGCCGCTGCACCGGCCAGGGATCGCTGGCGAGCATGCGTTGCGCGTCGAGCCAGGCGCGCAACATGGCCTCGGGTACCGTCGGGCGGCAGCGTGCCAGCGTCAGGTGTGGGTGGTAGCGGCGGCGCTCCGGCTCGATGCCGGCGGCCTGCGCCAGCGCCTGCCCCACCGCGGCATGCAGCGCGCGCAGTGCGTCAAGCCCGGGACCCGGCGCAAGGCCGGCCCACAGCACCGAGCCCTGGCCGGTCCGGAAGCGGCCGGTGCCTGCAGCCTGCAGCGTGAAGGCGGGCGCTGCGAGTCCGTCGAGCGCGGCGTTCAGCTGCGCCTCGGGCACGCCGCATTCGCCGAGGAAATGCAGGGTCAGGTGAACCTGCGTGGCCGGCACCGGGCGCAGGCCAGTCGCCTCCGGCAGGGTCGACAGCAACCGCTCCGCCCGCGCCGGCGGCACTTCCACGGCGAAAAACAGGCGCGGCATGGCGCCGGCTCAAGCGCCCGCCGGGCCGACACCCTCGCGCCGCAGCAGCGCGCGCTTGCGCTCGATGCCGCCGGCGTAGCCCGTCAGCGCGCCGGCGGTGCCGAGCACGCGATGGCAGGGCACGATCACCGACAGCGGGTTGCGCCCCACCGCGCCGCCGACCGCGCGCGCGTGCGTCGGCGGCAGGCCGAGGGCGCCGGCCAGTTCGCCGTAGGACGCCGTTGCGCCGCATGGAATGGCCAGCAGCGCGTGCCAGACGCGCTGCTGGAACGGGCTGCCCGCGAAGCGCACCGGCACGGTAAAGGCGTCGCGCTTGCCGGCGAAGTATTCGGCCAGCTCCAGCGCGGCGCGTTCGAGCACGGCCGCCTCCTGCGGCGATGCTTCGCCACTGCTTGCTGCCACGTTGGCGGGATAGTACTTCTGCCCCGCGAAGAAGACGCCGGTCAGGTGCTTCCCTTCCGCGCGCAGCAGCATGGTGCCCAGCGGGCTGTCGATCTGGCGATAGCTGCTCATGTCATGGTCTCCGGTTCGGACGCGGCGGGCGCGTCCTTCATGGTCTCATAGCGATGCCACAGGTGGACCGCCGCATAGGCGCGCCACGGCGCCCATTGCGCAGTGCGCGCGTGCATTGCACTGACGGTGCCGACGCCCAGCACCTTGCGCAGCGCATAGTCGGTGCCAGGGAAGGCATCGGGCCAGCCCAGCGCGCGCATGGCGACGTACTGCGCGGTCCAGTCGCCGATGCCGTCGATGGCGCGCAGCGCCGCGACGGTCGCTTCAGGCGGCGCGTGCGCGTCAAGCGCGAGTGTGCCGTCGGCCACGCGCTGCGCCAGCGCCTGCAACGTGTGCGCCTTGCCCGCCGGCACGCCGGCGTCGCGCAGCTCCTGCGGCGGCATGGCGGCGATGGCGGCGGCGCTCGGGAACAGGTAGCGCAGACTGCCCGGCAGGGCATCGGGCAGCGTTGCCGCCGAATCCGCGCGCTGCGCCAGTGCGGCCAGGATGCGGCGCGCGTGCGCCACCGAAATGACCTGACCCACCACCGCACGCACGGCAATCTCAAACCCGTCGACGCTGCCCGGCAACCGCATGCCAGGCACGGCCTGCGCGAGCTCGCCGAGATGGCGGTCGACCACATCGGGGCGGCAGCCCAGGTCGCACAGGCGCCGCACCTTGCCCAGCGCCTGCGGGATCGCGCGCGCCAGCGACGCCGACAAGGTCACGCGCAACACCATGCGGCGCGGCACATGCTCGATGCGGACCCAACCGCCATAGACGGTGCCGCCCGCTTCCACGCGCAGCGTGCGCGCATAGGCGCCGTCGCGGATCTCTTCGATGCCATCCACCGCGCGCGCGGCCAGGAAGCGCAGCAGCGCCTCCCACGCCAGCGGCGGCCGGTAGCCAAGCTCGAACACGAGCCGGTCGGCCACGCCGTCGGCAGCGCGCCGGCGCAGCGCGAGCGGTGTCAGGCCGTAGCGCGTCTTCAGCACATCGTTGAAGCGGCGCACGCTGCCGAAGCCGGCCGCCAGCGCCACCTCGGTCACCGGCAGCGCGGTGTCGGCCAGCAGGCGCTTGGCCAGCAGCAGCCGCTGGGTCTGCGCGTACTCGAGCACCGAGACACCGAACTGCGCATCGAACAGGCGCCGCAAATGCCGCTCGGTCACGCCGATGCGCGCGGCCAGCGTGGTGACGCTGCCTTCGGCCATGAAGCCTTCGTCGATCAGCGTGGCGGCGGCCTGCGCGAGCCGGCCCGAGATATCGGCAAGCCCGTGCCCGGGCGCCAGTTCCGGGCGGCAGCGCAGGCAGGGCCGGAAGCCGTGCTTCTCGGCGGCGGCGGCACTTTCGTAGAAGGTGCAGTTCTCGCGCTTGGGGGTGCGTACTGCGCACACCGGCCGGCAGTACACACCGGTCGAGGAGACGCCTACGAAGAAGCGCCCGTCGAAGCGGCGGTCATGCGATGCCACGGCCTTGTAGCAGGTGTCGGGATCAAGGTTCATGCAGGCATGCTACCGCTTCGGCCGCCGGGGCACCGGCTGGATTCGGACATTTCCCTCTGGCATGCAGAGGTGGGCTGCGGCACAGTTCCGGGTATGGGCGGCGGCTAGAATTGCGCTTTGCGCCACTGCCGCGCCCCCCTTCAGCTCATTACCCGGCAGCCAGCCCACACCGGAGATGCCATGCGCCGTTTTGCCCTGCACCTGTCGATGCTTGCCTTGCTGGCCCCGCTGCCCGCGCCGGCGCAACCCGTGCAGCCGGTGCCGGCGGCATCGCCTGCGCAGGCGCAGCAGGTCGCCACCGTGGAGGGCATCACCGAATACCGCCTGCCCAACGGCCTGCGCATCGTCATGGCCCCGGACGCGGCCAAGCCCACCACCACGGTCAATATCACCTACCTCGTGGGCAGCCGCCACGAGAACTATGGCGAGACCGGCATGGCCCACCTGCTCGAGCACCTGCTGTTCAAGGGCACGCCTTCGCTGCCGGGCAAGGCCATTCCGACCGAGTTCGCGCGGCGCGGCATGAGCGTCAACGGCACCACCACGCAGGACCGTACCAATTATTTCGGCACCTTTGCCGCCAGCGACGAAAACCTCGACTGGGCGCTGCGCATGGAAGCGGACCGCATGGTGAACAGCGTGCTGTCCAAGGCCGACCTCGACAGCGAGATGACTGTGGTGCGCAACGAGATGGAAATGGGCGAGAACAGCCCGTCGCGCATGCTGATGCAGCAGACCATGTCCGCCGCATACCGCTGGCACAACTACGGCAAGGCACCGATCGGCGCGCGCAGCGACGTCGAGAACGTCAGCATCGACAACCTGCGCGCGTTCTACCGGCGCTACTACCAGCCGGACAACGCGGTGCTGGTGGTGGCGGGCAAGTTCGATCCCGCCGCCACGCTGGCACGCATCGAGCGCTACTTCGGCCCGATCCCGCGCCCCACGCGCGTGCTGCCGCCCGAGCATACGGTCGAGCCGGCGCAGGAAGGCGCGCGCGAACTGCTGATCATGCGGCCCGGCGACAACAGCCTGGTGGCCGCGCAGTACCACGTCAGCCCCGGCGCACATCCCGACACCACGGCGCTGTCGCTGCTGACGATCATCCTCGGCGACACGCCCGGCGGGCGCCTGTACAAGGCGCTGGTCGAGCGCGGCCAGGCCGCTTCGATCGGCAGCGCGTTCTATGCGATGAAGGACCCCGGCACGCTGCTGTTCATGGCGGAGACGTCCAGGGACCAGTCGCTGGCAGCCGCGCGCGCGGGCCTGATCACGCAGGTCGAAGGCTTTGCCGAGGCCCCCGTGACCGAAGCCGAGCTGGAACGCGCACGCGTGCGCATGCGCAATGCCTACGACCACTACATGAGCGACCCCGGCGCGCTTGGCATCGCCCTGTCGGAGGCCATTGCAAAAGGCGACTGGCGGCTGTTCTTCCTGAACCGCGATCGCATCGAGACCACCACGCTGGCGGACGTGCAGCGCGTGGCACAGAACTACCTGCAGTCGTCAAACCGCACCGTGGGCCTGTTCGTACCGTCCGCGCAGCCAGCCCGCGCGCAGGTGCCCGGCAAGCCTGATGTCGCCGCGATGGTCAACGGCTACCAGGGCAAGCCGGCGCTGGCCGCGGTCGCGCCGTTCGACCCCAGCCCCGCCAATATCGACGCACATACCACGCGCCAGACGCTGGCCAACGGCATGCAGCTAGCCCTGTTGCCCAAGCCCGCGCGCGGCGAGGTGGTGCATGGCGTGCTGGTGCTGCGCATGGGCGACGTGCAGAGCCTGCAAGGGCTGACCACGGTGGGGGCGATGACCGCGTCAATGCTTCGGCGCGGCGCCGCCGGCATGAACCGCGAGCAGATCGCCGATCGCATCGAGGCGCTGCGCGCGCGCGTCGGCATCGGCGGCAGTTCGGAGCGCGTGACCGTCAGCTTCGAGACACGCCGGACGCAGCTGCCCGAACTGCTGGCACTGCTGCGCGAGATCCTGCGCGCGCCGGACTTTCCCGAAGCGGAGTTCGAGACGCTGCGCAAGACCAGCATCGCGGATATCGAAAGCATCCAGAGCCAGCCGGGCGTGATGGCGTCGAACGCACTGGGCCGTCACGGCGATCCGTATCCCATGGGCGATCCGCGCCACGCGCGCAGCTTTGCCGAGAACATCGCCGACCTGCGCGCGGCCACGCTGGCGCAGGTGCGCGATTTCCACGCGCGTTTCTACGGCGCGGGCAATGCGCAACTGAGCCTGGTAGGCGACTTCGATGCGCCGGCCGCGGCGGCGCAGGTCGCGCAGCTGTTCGGCGACTGGACCGCGGCGCAGCCGTTTGAACGCGTCGACCGGCCGTTCGTGCCGATAGCGCCGGCCGAATTCACGCTGCCCGCGCCGGGCAAGGCCAATGCCGTCTACGTGGCCGCGGCGCCGATCGACCTGACCAGCGACTCGCCGGACTATGCGCTGATGATGATCGCAAACCGCGTGCTGGGTGGTGCCAGCCTGCGCAGCCGGCTGGCCGACCGCCTGCGCCAGCAGGAAGGGTTGAGCTATGGCGCCAGCAGCTGGGTACAGGTGGGCGCGCTCGACCGCGCCGGCCGCTTCGGCGTGCAGGCGCAATACGCGCCGCAGAACCTCGCGCGCTTGCAGCGCGCGGTCGCCGACGAGCTCGAGCGCTTCACACGTGACGGCATCACCGCACCGGAACTGGCAGAAGCGGTCAGCGGCCTGCTGCAGCAGGGCACGGTCAGCCGCAGCAATGACGCGGCGCTGGCGGGTGCGCTTGCCAACCAGCTCTACCTGGGCCGCACCATGGCCTTCACCGCGGAACTCGAGGCGCGGCTGCGCGCGGCCACGACGGAATCGGTCAACGCCGCGATCCGGCGCTATATGCAGGCGGGTGGCATGTCGCGCGTCTATGCGGGCGACTTCAGCGGCGCGCCTGCGGCGCAGCCGACTCAGGCACGCGAGGCGGCCAGCGGCAGCCAGGCAGGCGGCGGGGCGAACACTGAAGCCGCCGGCGCCACATCGGCCGCGCAGCCCTGACATACCGGGGAAACAAAGTTCGGCTGCACTGGCGGGAAGCGCAGGACCGGCCAGGCAGCAGCTGCCCGGGCGGCAAGGCTAACGGCCGGGGCGCGCAAGGCCGGGCGGGCAAGGCCGGGCATGTAGGCACCGCCGCGGTGCAGGCTCTTGCCGCGACCCCGGGTTGACTGTATATTCGTACAGTATAAGTCGATACAAGAGGTGTGGATGTCAATCGTGCGAGCTGGCAGCAAGGCAGAAGCGCTCCGGCTTCTGGCCTCGGAAAACGTGCTGGCGCTGGAGCTGGACTACGAGACAGGCTGGCAGGATGCGGTCGAACTCGGCAGGCTCGGAGAAAAGCGCGGTATCAAGGTGCAGTATCGCGGACAGGAAAGCATCGCCGTCCGCTCCCGCGAAGCCCTGATCGAAGGGCTTGCCAAACCCAAGGGCACGTTCCGCCAACGCAATCTCTATTGCCAGTTCGATCTCGGCACGCTGGCGGACCATGAACTGCTCGACCTCGAGGCCAAGGCCACGCGGCTCGGGGACTATATTCTCGCGGGGCACCTGCTACGCGATGTCGATGGAGTGTGGCCGCAGCCAAGAAGCGAGCAATAAGCGAGCAATAAGCGCTGCAACCAAAAGCAAAGGCCGCCATGCCGGCGGCCTTTGACCTTCTATATTGCACGCGGCGCGATCAGTGCCAGACCCGCGTCGCGTTGGCCCATCGCGCCGCGCACGATTGCGTGGCGGCAGCGGCGATTGACTCGGCCGCATCATCGGCTTCGGCAAGCTCGCCGGCATCGGCCGGCGACACCTGCGCGGCGCTGTCCAGCGCCGTGCGCCACATGACTGCCGACACCAGCGTCTTGCATTGGCGGCGTTCGCCATGCGCCAGCGCCAGCAGGCGCTCGTAGCCTTCCATCACGATCAGGCGGTCGCCGCGGCATGGCTGCAGCTGCAGCGTGTACAGGTGATCGCATTCGCAATGCAGGCTGCCGCCGCTTACCGCCAGCACGATCGCGCCGGGCAGCGCAATGCCGCTGGCCTGCACCTTGCCGCGCAAGCGCGCCAGGTGCGCGTGCGCGCGCGGGTCGCTGTCCTGCGCCATATTGGCCGGCACCGCGCCCAGCGCCATCAGCTCCGCGGGCGATACCGCCAGCGTGTACGCCTGTAGCGCAGTGCGATAGGACGCCACCACCGCGCGCAGGCGGTGCGGCGTGTCAACGTCATGGCCTGCCGGCCCGCGATCCTGCCAATCGTCCATGTCGACTCCTGCCGCGCCGGGCGTTTGCATGGTCAGTCGCGCAGCAGCTGCTTGGCGATGATCAGCTGCTGGATCTGCGTGGTGCCTTCATACAGGCGCAGCAGGCGCACGTCGCGGTAGAAGCGCTCAGCCTTGTACTCGGCGATATAGCCGGCGCCGCCGTGGATCTGCACCGCGCGGTCGGCCACGCGGCCCACCATCTCGGTACAGAACATCTTGGTGCAGGAGGCCAGCATGCTGACTTCCGGATCGCTCTTGCCGGCGGGCTTGGCGTCGTAGCGCTGCGCGCAGTCACGCACCATCGACAGGCCGGCGTAGAGCTCGGCCTGGCTGTCGGCCAGCATCGCCTGGATCAGCTGGAAGTCGCCGATGGGCTTGCCGAACTGCTTGCGCTCCTTGGCATATGCCACCGCGTCGGTGATCAGGCGATGCGCCATGCCGCAGGCCAGTGCCGAGATATGCAGGCGGCCGCGGTCGAGCACCTTCATGGCGGTCTTGAAGCCCACGCCCGGCACGCCGCCGATGATGTTGGCGGCGGGCACGCGCACGTTCTCCAGCACCACGTCGCAGGTCTTGGTGCCGCGCTGGCCCATCTTCTTGTCCGGCTTGCCCAGCGAGATGCCCGGGGTGTCGGCCGGCACGATGAAGGACGAAATGCCCGAGGCACCCGCACCGCCGGTGCGCGCCATCAGCGTGAAGGCGCCGGCGCGCGGTGCGTTGGTGATAAAGCGCTTGGTGCCGTTGATGACGTAGTGGTCGCCGTCAAGCTCCGCCCTGGTCTGCAGCGAGGCTGCGTCGGAGCCGGCATTCGGTTCGGTCAGCGCAAACGAGATGATCAGGTCGCCGCTGGCGATACGCGGCAGGTAAGACTGCTTCTGCTCCTCGGTGCCATCCATCAGGATGCCCTGCGAGCCGATGCCGACGTTGGTGCCGAACACCGAGCGGAAGGCAAACGCGGTGTGGCCGAGGTCGTACACCACATCGCATTCCTGCGACATCGACAGGCCGATGCCGCCGTAGTTTTCGGGAATGGAGATGCCGAACAGGCCCATCTCCTTCATGTCCGCGACGATATCGGCGGGGACGTCGTCGGTCTCTTCCAGCGTGTCCTCGGCGGGCTTCAGGCGTTCGTCGATGAAGCGCTGCACCGAGGCGCGCAGCAGGGCAAAGGATTCTTGGTCAAGGGCCATGAGGATTCTCCGGGTCAGGCAATACGTCGGTCTGGCCGACATGGTACGCCGGCGGCGAGATTTGACAATCCACTGGAGATTGGACAGAAGCGTCAACGAAATTTGACAATCTGTCGGTGTCAGTGCCACGTCACTGCGAGCAGCCCGGCCAGGCCGAGGGCCAGTGCCGCCAGCGCGTCGCCGGCGATCAGGCCGCCACCCAGCAGCGATGCGGTGCTCATGTCCTCGGGCAGCGCCTGCCGCTCACGCCTCGCCCCAGGCCTGCGCCCGGCCAAAGCGCCGCCGACGCTTGCCGCCACGCCGCCCGCGGCCATCCAGCCGGCCGCCGCCAGGTTGACGAAGCCGCCGAAGGACGATGCATAGGGTGACGGCAACAGCACCGCATCCAGCAAAAAGTCCGCCACCCTGCCCCGCCGGCCAGACTGCGCGAAGCGCTGCCACGCCGGGCCGCCCAGGATGACCTTGCGCAGCACCGCCGTAGCCAGCCCCAGGGCCAGCCCGAGCGCGACCGCGGCATGCTGGGCGGCGCGCGGCTGCGCCAGCCCGTGCAGCACGCCGACGATCTTGTAGGTCATGGCCGAGGCCCAGCGCGCCGGCTGCTGGTCCGCCGGCAGTTGTGTCTGGTCAAGCGCCAGCACCGGATACGCCTGCATGAACAGCCGCGCCATCGCCACGGCCACAAGCGCGCCTACCACGATGCCGGCGACCTGGTAGCCGAACTGCACCATGCGGTCGCTGCCCAGGCGCCAGCCGGTGGAGCGGTCCTGCTGCATGTCGCTGGCTTCGGCGGTCGCCACCAGCAGCACCGTCGCCGCGATCAGGCCGACATGCGGCGCGCGCAAGCCGGCCGCGGCCATCAGGATCACCGTCAGCACGAAGGCGGACGAGATCGGGTTCTGGTCGACCATGCCGACCGAGATGCCGTTGACCAGCGCGAACACCAGCACCAGCAGCACCGCCATCAGCTGGAAGACCGGCGGCTGGCCGAACCACGCGACGCCCGCCGCGACCGTGGCAGTGCCCCACAGCAGCGCCCACGCGGCCACCCAGGCCATGCCGGGTCCACGCCGCGCCTGCGCCTTTCGCGGGGCCCGGCTACGCCACTGCCGCCACGCCTGCGCCAGCAGCAGCGCGACATCCAGCGCGGCCGCCCCCATGATCATCCCCAGCGCCACCAGGAAGGTGGCCTTGCGATATGGTTCGCCAGGCGCGAGCCATCCCACCGACACGAACCACGGCGTCAGCGCCCAGCCGGCAAGGCCGCCCACCAGCGCGGCTATGCCGATGCGCGCCCCGACGATCATGCCCGCGCCGAATGTCGCCGCCGACAGGTCCAGCGCCGCCAGCCACGACACGCGCGCCGCGCCCAGGCCGCTGGCCAGCCCCAGCGCCATGCCGCCGCCCAGCCGCGCCACCGAGCGCCGCAGCAGCACCGGGTCGGTCAGCGCGCGCAGGATATTGGCAACCGCCAGTCCCGACGGGAACGTCAGCTGCATCCGGTCCACCAGCAACGGCGTGTACAGCATGCCGATGCCCACGCCGTACATGCCGATGCACAGCATGTAGAGCACCAGCTGCCACAGCGGCGGCTGTGCCAGGCCGAGCCAGGTCATCGCCTGTAGCACCACCGCCATGCCGCCCATGCCAGCCACCGACGCGGCCGCGGTCTGGATGTAGTTGGCGCCATGCCGGCCCGGGGCGCCGTAGCTGGCCGTCACCACCGAGCCGAGTATGCCGGCCAGCACCTGGCCACCGACAAAGAAGCCCAGCGAGAAATTCATGTAGGCGGCGGCAATGCCGCCAAGTGGACCGAGCACCAGCATGCCGGCCGCGCCCAGCAGCGCGTGGTAGCGCCAGCTGCCGGCAGCGGGCAGCCAGCTGGCGCGGTGCACGGCGTCGGTGGGCAGGGTTGGCATGGCGAAGGTTGGCAGGCAGCAGTAGCGGGGTGCGTTCTGCGAAGCATAGGCCACGGTACCGGGTAGGCGACGTGCGACTTGTCTCTCTTTACAGGGCGGCGCCGCCGAGCCAGCCGGGTAAACACTGGTTTCGTGCGCAACCATCTGGGGTATAGTTGCGTACGAAACCAATTACATCAAGCGAGACCAGCCATGACCGACTCCACCGCACCACGCGCGGCCGTGCCACCGGTACCGCCTCCCGCGACGCCGCGCCCCTGGCCCCGACACGTACCCGTGCTGATCGCCGGCGGCGGCCCGGTCGGGCTGGCGCTGGCGGCACTGCTGGCGCGCTACGGCGTCGCCTCGCTGGTAGTGGAGGCCGACGACGGCTACTGCGCCGGCAGCCGCGCCATCTGCATGTCGCGCCGCTCGCTCGAGATCCTGGGCTGGGTCGGCGCCGACCGGCAAACGGTCGAAACCGGCCTGCCCTGGGTAGGCGGCCGCAGCTACTACCGCGACGCCGAGGTGCTGCATTTCCGCATGCCGAGCGAGCCGGACGAGCGCTTTGCGCCGATGGTCAATATCCAGCAGTACTACCTCGAAGCATTCGCGCACGAGGCCGCGCTGCGGGGCGCCACGCCGGCCGAGGTGCGCTTCGGCGCGCGCGTGCGCACGGTGCGTCCGCATGACGGCGGCGTGGTCGCGGAAATCGAGAGCGCCGACGGCGTGGTGCAGGTCGACGCGCAATGGCTGGTCGCCTGCGACGGCGGGCGCAGCACGGTGCGCGAGCAACTGGGCCTGCGCATGGAAGGCACCCAGTACGAAGGCCGCTATGTCATCGTCGACATCGTGCAGAAGACCCGGCGCGAGGTGGAGCGGCTGGCCTGGTTCGACCCGCCGTCGAATCCGGGCTCGACCATCCTGATGCACCGCCAGCCCGACGATGTCTGGCGCATCGACTACCAGATCCGCGACGACGAGGATGCCGAGGAAGCGGTCAAGCCGGAGAACGTGCTGCCGCGCGTGCAGAGCCACCTCGACATGATCGGCGAGACCGAGCCCTGGCAGCCGCTGTGGATCTCGATCTACAACGCCAAGTGCCTGACGCTGCAGGACTATCGCCACGGCCGCGTGCTGTTCGCCGGCGACGCCGCGCACCTGGTGCCGATCTTCGGCGTGCGCGGGCTCAACTCCGGGCTGGATGATGCCGGCAACCTGGCGTGGAAGCTGGCAGCGGTCGTGCGCGGCCAGGCCGCGGACAGCCTGCTCGACTCCTATTCGGCCGAACGCGTCCACGCCACCCGGCAGAACATCGCCTACGGCGCCAAGAGCACCGAATTCATGGCGCCCCCCGACTTTGCCTTCCACCTGATGCGCGAGGCCACGCTGCGGCTGGCGCAGGGCGGCAGCCCGGTGCGGTCGCTGATCAACCCGCGCCAGTCGGCACCGATCGCCTATGCCGGTTCGCCGCTGAACGGCGCCAGCGACTTCGGCGCCGACTGCCCCGGCGCCGCGCCCGGGTTGCCCGCTCCGGAGGCGCGCGTCGCCAGCGCGGAAGGCATCGGCCACCTGACGCAATGCTTCGGGCAGCGCTTCACGCTGCTGTACTTCGGTGATTCGCCAACGCTGCCTGCCCCGCTGGCCGCGCTGGTGCAGGCCTATCCGCATACACTGCAGGCCCGCGTGATCGTCAACGGTAACGCCGGCCCCGCGCAGGGCGCACTTGCCGATGTCGCCGGCCAGGCGCAGGCGCGTTACGGTGCCCGGCCGGGTACGCTCTACGCGATCCGCCCCGACGGGTACGTGCTGTCGCGCTGGCGCGCGCCCGCATGGGACGAGGTCGGCGCAACCCTCGCCCCCCTGATGCAAACCCCGCAATCCCAACCCGCCGGAGCCCGCCATGCAAGCTGATGACCTCGACCTCGCCTATACCCGCCTGTGCGAGGCCATGGGCCGCGTTGGCGAAGCACGATCGCCGCTGCTGCTGGCGATGATGTGCCTGGGGCTGATGAGCCGGCAGGATTCGCTGGCACCGGTGCTGGCATTGATCGACGAGGCGGAGGCACGCAGCCAGGCGTAGGCACTACAATGCCGACGCCGACCGGACATCGCCATGAAACCACTGCCACGCCTGGACCAGTTCCTGACCTACCGCCTGCACCAGGTCAACAAGCTCAGCGACAAGGACAGCGCCGCCGCCTACCTGGAGCAGTGCGGCCTGCTGCTGAGCGAAGGCCGTTGCCTGGCCGCGATCGGCGCGTTCGCGCCGCTGTCGGTCAACGCGCTGGCGCACCGCGCCAACCTGACCAAGGGCCAGGCGAGCCGCTCTGCGCAAGCGCTGGTGGAACGGGGGCTGGTCAGCAAGGAAACCAGCGCCGCCGATGGCCGTGGCGTGGTGCTGTCGCTAACCGCGCAGGGCAAGCCGCTGTACCGGCAGGCGATCGCCATGATTGCGCGGCGCAATGACGAGATCTTCGGCTGCCTGAGCGAGGATGAGCAGGTGCTGCTGGGCAGCCTGCTCGACCGGCTGGTCGCGCACGCTGCCCGGCAGGACGGCGCGGCGGACAGCGACGAGGACTAGCCGCAAAGACCAGCGACGACGCCTAGCGACGCAAGCCGTCCACGTGCGCGCGCGCACCGTCGCGGCGCGCGGCGTCGGCTACTTCGTTGGTGACCACGGTCTGGCCGATCGGCGCCAGCGCGATGCCGGCCAGCTTCAGGTGCTGGATCGCGAACGGGATGCCGATGATGGTGACGAAGTTGGCGACCGCCGCCATCACGTGGCCGATCGCCAGCCACACGCCGGCAAACACAAACCACAGCACATTGCCCACCAGCCCCAGCGCGCCGGTGCCGACATCGTCGCGCCCGGTCAGCTCGCGCCGGCTGATGGCCTGCTTGCCGAACGGGAAGAAGGTGAAGCCGCCGATCACGAAGCAGGCCTTGCCCCACGGGATGCCGACGATCGAGATAAAACAGAGCAGCCCGGCCAGCCACCAGGCCAGGCCCATCACCACGCCGCCGAGGATGAACCAGAGGAAGTTGCCGATTGCGCGCATGCGAGCCTTTTGTATGTGAGCAGGAGAGGACTTCGATGATACGCGCGGCGAGGGAGCGTACCCGTTTCTGCGTGCCCGTTTCTGGCCACTGGCAATGACTCCTGTGCATGGCTCGCGGGGCTGAATTGCGATCGCAAACCTGCAGCGGCGCGCCGCATGGCATTGCGTCGCACCTGCAAAGCGTACCCATTTCTGCGTGACTTTGGCCGGGGCTCAGGCCGCTGGAAATACAACCCTGACACGCAGCCCCGGCCGCGCGTCTTCCAGCGCCACGCGCGCCCCGTGCGACTGCGCGATCTCCGCCACGATCGCCAGGCCCAGCCCGCTGCCGCCGGTCGGCGCCTCCGGCACGCGGTAGAAGCGGTCGAACACGCGTTCGCGCTCCCCGGCCGGAATGCCGGGGCCGTTGTCGCTGACCACCAGCTCGACCGAACGCCCGTCGCTGCCGCGCGCGACCTGCACGTCGACGCGGCTGCCGGCCGGGATATAGGCCAGCGCGTTGTCCAGCAGGTTGGTCAGCAGGATGCGCAAGGCATCGGCATCGCCATGCACGATGGCAGGCGCCGCGTCGGCGTCGGCATCGCCATCCACGCCCAGGTCGATATCGCGATCCAGCGCAGCCTGGGCCAGCTCCGCCACCACGCCGGTGGCCAGCGCGCGCAGCGCGACCGGCTCGTGCGGCGGCGTGGCAGCGCCGGGCTCCTGCCGCGCCAGAGTGAGCAGCTGCGTGACGAGATGGGTCAGCCGCTCCAGCCCCTGGCGCAGCTTTGCGAGCGCCTCGTCGCGCGCAGCGCCGCTGTCGGCACGCTCGACCAGCTGGGCCTGCAGCTGCAGCGCGGCCAACGGCGTGCGCAGCGCGTGCGCGGCGTCGGCCACGAAGGCGCGCTGCGTGTCGATGGCGTGCGAGAGCCGCGCCAGCAGCTGGTTCAGCGCGGCGCTGAGCGGCGCGATCTCGTCCGGCATCTGCCGCAGCGCCAGCGGCGCGAGCGTGGTGGCGTCGCGCGCGCGCACTTCGGCAGCAATCTCGCGCAGCGGCCGCAGCCCGCGCCCCACCGCCATCCACACCAGCCAGCCCAGCAGCGGCAGCAGCAACAGCAGCGGCGCCACGGTACGCAGCGCCATGCGCGCGGCCAGCGTGCGGCGCGCGCTCATCGGCTGCGCGATCTGCACCACGGTGGGCCCGAGCTGCATGCTGTACAGCCGCCATTCGCCCTGCTGCGTGGTCACATTGGAGAAGCCCAGCTCGGCGCGCGCGGGCAGCGCCGGGTGCGAGTGCGACAGGTACAGGCTGCGCCCGGAGCCGTCCCAGATATGGATGACGACATCCTCGTCGGCATGCGACAGGTCGCCGGGCGAGCCGATGAAGGGCGGCACCACGGGGTTGGCAAACTGGCTCGGCAGCGCCGCGGCCATCTGCTTCATCTGGTAGTCGAACAGGGCGTTCGCTTCCTGGCGCGCCTGGCCGTAAATCAGCGCGGTGGCGATGGCAATGCCGGCGAGCAGTCCCGCTGCCAGCCACCACAGCAGCGTTCGCTGGATGGAGCGCATCAGCCGGGCTCTCCCTCGCCGTCCAGGCGCGGCACCACGTAGCCCACGCCGCGGATATTGCGGATCAGCGCGGTGCCGAATTTCTTGCGCAGCGCGTGGATATAGACCTCGACGGTATTGCTGCCGACCTCGTCGTCCCAGCCGTACAGGCGCTCCTGCAGCTGCGGCACCGACCAGACCTTGCCCGGCCGCGATATCAGCGCCGACAGCAGCGCGAACTCGCGCGCCGACAGCCGCACCGGCTCGCCGCGTTGCGTGACTTCGCGCGTGGACGGATTGAGCACGATCTCGCCATAGGTCACCAGCGGCTCGGCCCGTCCCGCGGCGCGGCGCGCGAGCGCGTGCATGCGCGCGGCCAGTTCCTGCAGGTCGAAGGGCTTGACCAGGTAGTCGTCGGCGCCGGCATTGAGGCCGGCGACGCGGTCGGCGACCGCATCGCGCGCGGTGAGGATCAGCACCGGCGTTGGCACGCCGCGCGTGCGCAGCGTGCGCAGCACGTCCAGCCCCGAGCGGCGCGGCAGGCCGAGGTCGAGCAGCACCAGGTCGTAGCAGGCCTCGCCGTCCTGCGACGACGTGGCCGCGGCCAGGCCGGCGTCGCCGTCGCGTACCCAGTCGACGGTGAAGCCCTCCTGCCGCAGCGCCTGCCTGACGCTGTCGCCGATCATGGCGTCGTCTTCCACCAGCAGCACGCGCATGGCTAGGCGTTCCCCGCTTCGCGGTCCAGGCGCTCGGCCAGCGCGCGCGCCAACCCCGGCAGCGCGGGGTGGCGCGCGGTGACGACATGGACCGGCACGTCTTCGAGCCAGCCGCGCATGCGGCCCTTGGCGACAAAGCGCTCGGCGAAGGTGGAGGCCTGCAGCGCCGGCACGAAGCGCGGCAGGATGCCGCCGCCCAGATAGACGCCGCCGCGGGCGCCCAGCACCAGCGCGATATCCGCCACGACCGAGCCCAGCAGCCCGAAGAACACCGTCATGGTGCGCTGGCATAGCGGGTCGTTGCGCTGGAACGCGCCGTCGGTGACCTGCTCCGGCTGAAGCGGCGCGAGCAAAAGCGTACCCGTTTCTGCGGCCAGCGCGGCATGGATCTGCGACAGCCCGGCACCCGATAAAAGCCGTTCCGCGGAGACCCGGCCGAGCTGGCGATGCACCGCGCGCCACGCCACCCATTCATCGTCGGTGGCCGGCATCAGTTCCATATGGCCACCCTCGCCGGCCAGCGCCACCATCTGCCCGCCCGGAGCGGGGACCAGCCCCGACACGCCCAGCCCAGTGCCCGGCCCCACCAGCGCCAGCGGCGCGGTCGGCACCACGGTGCCGCTGCGCACCCGCGCCAGGCCGTCCGCCGGCAGGTGCGGCAAGGCCAGCGCCAGCGCGGTGAAGTCGTTCAGCGCCACCAGAGTCTGCAGGCCGAGCGCGCGGCGCATGCCCTCGATCGAGAACGACCAGTTGTGGTTGGTCAGCTTGACCTGATCGCCGGTGACCGGATTGGCCAGCCCGACCGCCGCATGGCGCGGCAAGCGCTGCCCGGTGGCCGCCAGACCATCCAGGAACTGGCGCATTGCGGCTTCGAGCGAGGGAAAGTCGGCGACCTTGAGCGCGGTCACCGGCCCGATCTGCATCGGCGCGGACTCGATCGCGAAGCGCACGTTGGTGCCGCCGACATCGCCGAGCAGGCGCGGGAAGGTGGCGCTGGCGCTGGCGCTGGCGGTCGCGGGAGTGGAGGCGGTGTCAGCCATGGCGTCGGTCACGTCCCCTTCAGTCAGAATTCAGGCCTTGAACACATCGAATCCATGCCGGTGGCGCGACGCCACCAGGCTCACCGGCAGCGCCGGCGTCGGCCCCTGCAGCACGCGTTCGAGCACCTTTGCCTTGGCTTCGCCAGTGACGGACAGGAAGGCGCGTTCGGCCGCCAGCAGCGCGGCCAGGTTCAGCGTGATCCGCGCATGCGGCGCGGTGCCCGGATGCGTCAGCAGGTAGGCCGGCTGCGGATCGCTCAGCGCGTCCTGGAGTTCGGGCGCGTCCGGGAACAGCGACGCGGTATGCCCATCCTCGCCCATGCCGAGCACCACCACGTCAGGCTGGCGGAACGCGCGATTCGCGCGCGCCACCGCCGCGGTTGGGTCGGCCACGTCCTGCGCATCGGCTACCAGCGGGATAAAGGCGGCGCTGCCCGCGGCCTCGCGCAGCAGGTGCGCGCGCACCAGCGCGGCATTGCTGTCGGGGTGGTCGGGCGGCACCACGCGTTCGTCGACCAGCGTCACCGTCACCGCTTCCCAGCGCAGCGGACGGTAGCGCAGCCGCTCGAACATCGGCACCGGCGAGCGTCCGCCGGACACCGCCAGCACCGCCCAGCCGTTGACGCGGATGGCGAGTTCGAGCGCATTGCTGATCGAGATGGCCAGGGCCTCGGCCTGGTCCATCGGGGTGGGGTGTTCAAACATGCGCATGTGGTTCCCTCTGGTTCAGGCTTCTTCGTGCCACAAGCCGCCGTCGCGCGACATCAGCGCCGACGACGCGGCCGGGCCCCAGGTGCCGGCGGTGTAGGGCTTGGGCGGTACCGTGCTGGCTTCCCATGTATCGATGATGGGCTCGACCCAGCGCCACGCCTGCACCTGCTCGTCGCGGCGCACGAACAGACCCAGCCGGCCGCGGATCACGTCCAGCAGCAGCCGCTCGTAGGCGCCGGCGCGGCGCACCTTGAACGAGTTGGCGAAGTCGAGGTCGAGCGAGGTCGGCGTCAGCTCGAGCGTGTCGCCGGGCTGCTTGACCAGGCAATACAGCCGGATGCTTTCTTCGGGCTGCAGCTGGATCACCAGCCGGTTCTGCGGCGACAGCGTCAGCGGGCGCGGAAAGATCGCGTGCGGCACGTCGCGGAAGTGGATCACGATCTCGGCCACGCGTGCCTGCATGCGCTTGCCGGTGCGCAGGTAGAACGGCACGCCTTCCCAGCGCCAGTTGGCGATCTCCGCCTTGATCGCGACAAAGGTCTCGGTGCGGCTGTCCGCGGCGATGCCGGCCTCATCGGTGTAGCCCGGCACCGGCTTGCCGCCGATGGCGCCGGCGCGGTACTGGCCGCGCACGGTTTTCTCGGCGACGTCCTGCGGCGTGATCGGCTTGAGCGCCTTCAGGATCTTGATCTTCTCGTCGCGGATGGCGTCCTCCGAAAGGCTGGCGGGCGGCTCCATCGCCACCATGCACAGCAGCTGCAGCAGGTGGTTCTGCACCATGTCGCGCAGCGCGCCGGTCTGGTCGTAGAAATCGCCGCGCGTTTCCACGCCGAGCTCTTCGGCGATGGTGATCTGCACGTCCCGGACCCACTCGCGCCGCCACAGCGGCTCGAACAGGGCATTGCCAAAGCGGATCGCCATCAGATTCTGCACCGACTCCTTGCCGAGGTAATGGTCGATACGGTAGATCTGCTCTTCGGCGAAGTAGTTGGCTACCGCCGAATTGATCGCCTCGTTCGAGTCGAGGTCATGGCCCAGCGGTTTTTCCAGCACGATGCGTACGTTTGGCGCCGTGCGCGTATTGAGCCCGGTGCGGGCGAGCTGCTCGCAGATCGACACGAACAGGTGCGGCGCGGTGGCGAGATAGCACACCACCACTTCCGGCCTGCGCGACAGCACCTTGTCGGCAAGCGCATCGAAATGCGCGGGCACGCGTGCGTCGGCCTGCACGTAGGTGATGCGGGCGCAGAACTTCTCCCATGACTCCGGCGGCGCATGGGCCAATGCGGGCCGCACGGTCTGCTCCAGCGACGCGAGGTAGTCGCCGGTCGACAACGGCTGGCTGCCGGTGGCGAGGATACGTGCAGCCGGATGCAGCAGGCCGGCGTGGTGCGCGTCGAACAGGGAAGGCAGCAGCTTGCGCCGCGCCAGGTCGCCGGTGCCGCCGAACAGCACCATGTCGAAATCAGGCATGCTCACCCTGTGCTCCTTGAGGATTCGGGAGGATTCGAGTTGTGGCGGCCATCGCGCGCTGGCGGGCCGTGTTGCGGCAAGTTTACGTGAGTCGCTACGGCTTGGCGAGGCAAGCGTACCCATTTCTGCGTGGCGCGCCCGGGCCGCGGGCGGGCCTCCGGCGTGCAGCGCCCGGCAAAGTGCGCTAGGCTGAAAGCTCCCCCGCAGGAGAACCCCATGCCACGTCATCCAGTGCTCGAGCGGGTCACCGCCCGCATCGTCTCCCGCAGCGCCGCCACCCGCCAGGCGTACCTGGACCGCACCCGCGCCATGGCCGGGCAGAAAGTGGAACGCGCCCAGCTCTCCTGTACCAACCTGGCCCACGCGGTGGCCGCGATGCCTGACGAAGCCAAGATCCGGCTGAAGGCCGACGAGCGGCCCAACCTGGCGATCGTCTCCGCCTACAACGACATGCTGTCGGCGCACCAGCCGCTGGCGGCCTATCCCCAATGGATCAAGGAAGCCGCGCTGGAGTCCGGCGGCACCGCGCAGTTCGCGGGCGGCACGCCGGCGATGTGCGATGGCGTGACGCAGGGCCAGGACGGCATGGACCTGTCGCTGTTCTCGCGCGACGTGATCGCGCTGGCTTCGGCCGTGGCGCTGTCGCACCAGATGTTCGATGCCGCGCTGTACCTGGGCGTGTGCGACAAGATCGTGCCCGGCCTGGTGATGGGCGCGCTGTCGTTCGGCCACCTGCCCGCGGTGTTCGTGCCGGGCGGGCCGATGACCACCGGTATCAGCAACGACGAGAAGGCGCGCACGCGCCAGCTCTATGCCGAAGGCAAGATCGGGCGTGAGGCGCTGCTCGAAGCCGAGACCCGCTCCTATCACGGCCCCGGCACCTGCACCTTCTACGGCACCGCCAATTCCAACCAGATGCTGATGGAAATGATGGGGCTGCACCTGCCGGGCACTGCCTTCGTCAACCCCGGCACGCCTCTGCGCGAGGCGCTCACGCGCGAGTCCGCGCGCCAGGCGCTCAAGCTGGTGCATGGCGGCGAGCGCTACACGCCGGTGGCCGAGGTGCTGGACGAACGCGCCTTCGTCAACGGCATCGTCGGGCTGCTGGCCACCGGCGGCTCGACCAACCACACGCTGCACCTGATTGCGATGGCGCGCGTGGGCGGCATCGTGCTGGGGTGGGACGACTTTGACGAGCTGTCCGCGGTGGTGCCGCTGCTGGCGCGCGTGTACCCCAACGGCAAGGCGGACGTAAACCAGTTCCAGGCGGCCGGCGGGCTGCCGGTGGTGATCCGCGGGCTGCTGTCGCTGGGACTGCTGCATGACGACGTGACCACCATCTTCGGCCGCGGGCTGGAGGACTATACGCGCGAGCCAGTGCTGCGCGACGGCAAGCTGGGCTGGATCG
Source organism: Cupriavidus sp. L7L (assembly GCF_004353535.1). NCBI lineage: Bacteria > Pseudomonadati > Pseudomonadota > Betaproteobacteria > Burkholderiales > Burkholderiaceae > Cupriavidus > Cupriavidus sp. L7L. The sequence goes on along the minus strand of NZ_SMNY01000021.1, from coordinate 15,310 downwards.
ACGGCCCGGCGGCGCCGCTCGATGACAGCATCGTGCGCAGCGCCGACCAGCCGTTCTTGCCGGACGGCGGCATCAAGGTGCTGGGCGGCAAGCTGGGCCGCGCGGTGATCAAGACCTCGGCGGTCAAATTGGAGCACCAGGTCGTTCAGGCGCCGGCGATCGTGTTCGAGCGTCAGGACGACCTGCTGCACGCATTCAAGCGCGGCGAGCTGGAGCGCGACTTTGTCGCGGTACTGCCGTGGCAGGGCCCGGCCGCATGCGGCATGCCCGAGCTGCACAAGCTGACGCCGACGCTGACGGTGCTGCAGGATCGCGGCTTCCATGTCGCGCTGGTCACCGACGGGCGCATGTCGGGCGCATCTGGCAAGGTGCCGGCGGCGATCCATGTCTGTCCCGAGGCGTTGCGCGGCGGCACGATCGCGCGCGTGCGCACCGGCGACATGATGCGCGTGGATGCGCCCGCGGGCGTGCTTGACGTGCTGGTGCCGGAAGACGAATGGCGCGCGCGCGAGGCCGCCCATCCGGACCTCAGTGCCAACCGGCACGGCGTCGGCCGCGACCTGTTCGCGGCCTTCCGCAGCAATGTGAGCACGGCCGAAAGCGGCGCCTGCACGCTGTTTGCCAACGAGGGCAAGTAGCGCACGTTCGGCGGTATTCGGCGGCAGCGTCTGCGTACCCGTTTCTGCGTGCTGTCACCGGGAATGCGGCGCCTCGCCGATAACCGGCGGACTCGCAAATTTTTATGTAATTAGTGAATATTGATCGCGCGATGTCAGACGATCACAGACAAAGACATGGCGCGCCACACCGAAAGGGCATTCCCGCACAATCCGCCAGCAGTGCGTACCCCGTCTCCCCAGCCCTTGCCCGGCAAGGCTGGCGGCGAGTCACGCGGAGCGCGACGATCCCGCGCGCCAGGTGCCGGGCGTGACCCCGAACGCGGCACGGAAGCGGTGGCTCAGGTGGCTGGCCGAGGCAAACCCGGCACGCACGGCTACTTCATGCAGGCCAGGCCATGGCTCGGCCAGCAGCTGGCGGGCGCGCTCGAGCCGCGCCCGCAGGATCCAGGCATGCGGCGGCATGCCGAACGAGACCCGGAACATGCGCGCGAAGTGGAACTCCGACAGGCCCGCCAGAGCGGCCAGCTCGCCCAGGGTCGGGTTGTGCGCCGGATGGGCCTCGATCCAGTCGCGCACCGTGCGCCTCGCCTGCGCCGACAGGCCGCCGCGCCAGTCCGCCGGCGCGGCGCGCCCGGCATGCTGCAGCACCAGGTGGCTGACCGCCTCGTGCGCCAGCGCATTGCAGGCCATGCGCGCATCGGGCTGGTGCCAGTCGAGCGCGGCCAGCCGCTGGCTCAATGCGTACAGGAACGGATCGTCGGCAAAGGTCAGGTCGCGCAGCGCCACTGAACGCGGCTCGCGGTCGAGCAGGCGCACGCAGTGCCAGGCCAGCATCTCCGGCCTGAAATACAGGTGAACGAAGCGCTGCGGGCCGCCCACGTGCCAGCGCGACTCATGGTCCGCCGGCAACAGGCAGAGCCGCCCGGGCGCGCCCTTGTTGCCGGGCTGGTCGCGCCGGTAGGTGCCAAGGCCGCCTTCCAGGTAGACCGAAACCGTGTGATGGCCGGGATCGGCGTAGGCGGTATCGTCGTCCCGGTTGCGCCATAGCGCCACGCCCAGCCCATCGCCCAGCATGGCCGCGCGCTCCAGCGACGCGCGCGAGCCGGTGAGCGCGGCGAAGACCGCGTGGCGCTGGAGCGGATCGGACGGAGCGGCCATGTGACGGGGGCTGACAGGAGCTGGCGGGGCGACGTCGGCGGGCGCCCCTGGGCAACTTTCAGCGACGAAAGTTGGTCCGGAAAGCCGCCGCACAAAGCTGGACTATACCGTCAGCCGGGCGGTGGATGCTCATGCGGCAGCCAGCCAAGGACTAAGCAGTAGCTACGCAGAAACGGGTACGCTTCGTGGCCCCGCCACAGCCTGGACAGATCTGGGCGGCGAACAATCTGCGCTTGTCAGGTGGCGAGTTCATGCAGCCGGTCGCGCGAGGCCAGCGCCGGGAACAACCGCATCCACACCGCCACCACCAGCAACGTGCCGACGCCCCCAAGGATCACCGCGCCCACTGGCCCGAACAGCGCGGCGGTCACGCCGGATTCGAACTCGCCCAGCTGGTTGGAGGCACCGATGAATACCGAGTTGACCGCGCCGACACGCCCGCGCATGTCGTCGGGCGTATCGAGCTGGACCAGCGTCGAGCGCACCACCACGCTGATCATGTCCGAGGCGCCAAGCACCACCAGCGCGGCCATCGACAGCGGCAGCCACGTCGACATCCCAAACACCACGGTGGCGACGCCGAACAGCGCCACCGCGCCGAACATGATGCGCCCGGAGCGCCGGTTCAGCGGATGGCGCGCCAGCCACAGCGCCATGACCAGCGCACCGACCGCCGGCGACGAGCGCAGCAGCCCCAGGCCCCACGGCCCGGTATGCAGGATGTCGCGCGCATAGATCGGCAGCAGCGCCACCGCGCCGCCCAGCAGCACCGCGAACAGGTCCAGCGAGATCGCACCCAGCAGCACCGGCCGGCTGCGGATATAGGCAAAGCCGGCAAACACCGTGCTCACGCTGACCGGCGCGGTCAGCCGCTGCGCGGCCTGGCGCAGCGTGATGCCGCTGACCAGCACCGCGGCGATGACGAACAGCGTCGCGCTCAGCGCGTACACCACGCCGGGGCCCGCCACATAGGCAAAGCCGCCGATGGCCGGGCCGATGATGATCGCAGTCTGCCCGGCGGAACTGGCCAGCGCCACTGCGCGCGGCAGCTGGCGCGGCGCCACCACGCTGGGCAGCAGCGCCTGCAGCGTGGGGTTCTCGAACGCGCGGGTGGCGCCGATCAGTGCCACGAAGATAAAGATGTGATGGCTGTCGATCCAGCCGGTAAGGCTGGCCACCGCCATGCCGGCGGCCAGCAGCGCTTCGATCGACTGGCACGTGCGCACGATGCGGCGCCGGTCGAAGCGGTCGGCAACGTGGCCGGACATCAGGATCAGCACCACCGAGGGCAGGAACTGCACCAGCCCGACCATGCCCAGCATCAGCGGGTCGCGCGTCAGGTCGTACATCTGCCAGCCCACCGCCACGGTAAAGATCTGGTAGCCGATGGTGGTGCACAGGCGGGCGAACCAGTAGCGGCGGAACGCGGCGTCGCCAAAGACGCTATCCGGCTCGGCGGCCGGGACGGTGGCAGGGGAAGACATGGATGCGAAGGACGGGATCGGACTGCGAAGGCGCCGCGGCAAAGCGCAGCAATGTGCTGCAAAGGCGCCCGGCAAGCGGCGGAGTAAAGCCACGATTTTACGGTGGCTGCTGAATTAGTGCATACACGTGCATGCCCTGCGCGCCAGCAGTCAAGATAAGTGGATCTCTTGTCATATTTTACAGTGCAAATGTATCCAAGCTGATGCATGGATGCGACAAACGTCCCCCGTTTGATCTGACTAATCGCGTCTGAGAATCACTCGCACTTATAATCCGGCCCCATTCGGCGCATCCGCCAGTGGACTGCGCTGCCCTTTCAGGATTTTCATCTTGCAGCCCGCTTTCCGTCCCACCGCCGGTGCCATCGGCGCCGCCCTGTTGTTCGCCCTCCCCGTCCATGCCCAGAACGCAGCCACGGCTCCCGCAGCCGGCAGCGCCAATGCGGAAACCACCCTCAATGCCGTCACCGTGGTCGGCAACTGGCTCGACAACGCCGATGAAGCCAAGGTGCTGGAGCACCCCGGCGCCCGCACCATCGTCGACCGCGTGACTTTCCAGGAAGCCGGCGCCAACAACGTGCGCGAAGTGCTGCGCCGCGTCCCGGGCGTGCAGGTGCAGGAGAACAACGGCACCGGCGGCAGCGATGTGTCGCTGAACGTGGGCGTGCGCGGCCTGACTGCGCGCCTGTCGCCGCGCTCGACCATCCTGATGGACGGCGTGCCGCTGGCTGTGGCGCCCTATGGCCAGCCGCAGCTGTCGATGGCGCCGCTGTCGCTGGGCAACCTGGAAAGCATCGACGTGGTGCGCGGCGCCGGTTCGGTGCGCTACGGCCCGCAGAACGTGGGCGGCATCATCAACTTCGCGACGCGGTCGATCCCGCAGACCTTCGCGGCCGACGCCTCGGTCTCGACCGACATCTACAGCCACGGCGGCAACGTCAAGACCAACCCGACCGCGTTCATCGGCGGCACCAACGACAACGGGCTGGGCGGCGCGCTGCTGTATTCGGGCATCCACGGCAACGGCTATCGCGAGAGCAACGACCACGTCAATATCGACGACCTGCTGCTCAAGGGCAACTACCGGATCTCGAAGACCGACGAACTGAGCGCTGCCTTCCACTACTACGAGGGCAGGGCCGGCATGCCCGGCGGCCTGACCCCGGCGCAGTACGCGGCCGACCCGTTCCAGTCGGTGCGGCCCTATGACAATTTCGACGGCCGCCGCAACGACTTCAGCCTGAAGTACAACCATAACGACAACAACCGCAAGTTCGAGGTGCTGACGTACTACACCGACAGCTTCCGCGGCAGCAATATCGAGCAGCAAGGCACGGGCGCACAGGCCAACCTGCGGCGCCTGACCTCGGCGCCGCGCAACTACCATACGTTCGCGATCGAGCCGCGCTACTCGCAGCTGTTCCGCGGCGAGAACATGAGCCATGAGGTCAGCGTCGGCTACCGCTTCCTGCGCGAAGCCAGCGACGAGAAGGCCTCGCGCACGGTGTTCTACACGCCGGGCACCATCGATCCGACCACGCTGCCGTCGCCGGTGTACCAGTCGCGCACGGGCGGCACCACCGCCAACGCGGTCTATATCGACGACACCATCAACGTCGGCAGCTGGACCATCACGCCGGGCCTGCGCTACGAATTCATACGGTCGTACGTGACCGACAACTTCACCGGCGCGCGCAACGATGTCTCGTCCAACGAGCCGCTGCCCTCGCTGGCGGTGATGTACCACGTCAGCGACCAGTGGAAGCTGTTCGCCAATGCCGGCGTCTCGTTTGGGCCGCTGCAGTACTTCCAGATCGCGCAGACCACCAACGGCCTGACGCCGGAGAAGGCGAAGACGTACGAAATCGGCACGCACTTCAACAGCAACGGCTGGGGCGGCGAGCTGACGCTGTTCAATATCGACTTCGACGACGAGCTGCAGCTGCGCGGCGGCACCGGCGGCGCGCCGGACGCGTGGACCAACCTCGGCGCCACCACACACCGCGGCGTGGAATCATCGCTGCGCTATGACTTCGGCGCGCTCGACAAGTCGCTGGCCGGCCTGTCGGCGTATGCGACCTACACCTTCACCGAAGCCACCTACAACCAGGGCAACTTCGCCGGGCGCGACCTGCCGTTCTATTCGCGCCATGTGGCCACCGTGGGCATGCGCTATGCGCGCAACCGCTGGGCGTTCAATATCGACGGCTACGCGCAGTCGAAGCAGCATTCGCCGGGCGACCCGAGCACGTCGACCACGTACCAGACCGCGGAGAGCGCCAATGGCGCGCTGGGCGACATCCCTGGCTATGCACTGCTGAACATGCGGCTGGGCTACGACTTCGGCAAGTCGGCGCAGAACCTGAAGGTGGCGGTGGGGGTGAAGAACCTGCTAGACAAGCGCTATTTCACGCGCTCGACGGACAACAATGCGGGCAAGTATGTGGGGATGCCGCGGACTTTCTATATCCAGGCGTCGCTGGCGTATTAAGCTGGCGCAAGTAAGGCGGCGTGTTTGCTCCCCTCTCCCCCGGCCCCTACCCCGCAAGCGGAAGAGGGGAGCAAATCCCCCGAATGCAAAACGGCTCGCCAAGGCGAGCCGTTTTGCATTGTCAGCGACGGGATCGTCAAACGATCTCGCGCGTCTCCAGGAACTGCAGCTCCGGGAACCGCTCCTGCGTCAGCCGCAGGTTCACCATGCTCGGCGCCAGGTACACATGGTCGCCGGCGCCGTCCAGCGCCACGTTATGCCCGGCCTTGGCGATCAGCTTCTCGATCTCCGCGGGCGAACCCTTGAGCCAGCGCGCCGTGGCGCACTCGTGCGACTCAAAGATGGCATCGACGCCGTACTCATGCTCGAGCCGGTGCGCCACCACGTCGAACTGCAGGATACCGACCGCGCCCAGCACCAGGTCGTTGGAGGCGAGCGGACGGAACATCTGCGTCGCGCCCTCTTCCGCCAGCTGCTGCAGGCCCTTCTGCAACTGCTTGACCTTGAGCGGGTTATTCAGGCGCGCGCGGCGGAAGAACTCCGGCGCGAACGACGGGATGCCGGTGAACTTGAGCGGCTCGCCTTCGGTAAAGACATCGCCCAGGCGGATGGTGCCGTGGTTGGGCACGCCGATGATGTCGCCGGCGTAGGCCTCTTCCGTCGTGTTGCGGTCCTGCGCCATGAAGGTGATGGCGTTGTTGATCGCGACGGTCTTGCCGGCGGAGACGTGCAGCAGCTTCATGCCGCGCTCGAAGCGGCCCGAGCAGACGCGCACGAAGGCGATGCGGTCGCGATGGCGCGGGTCCATATTGGCCTGGATCTTGAAGACGAAGCCGGTGAACTTGCCTTCGTTCGGCTCGACCACGCGCGTGTCGGTGTTGCGCGCCAGCGGCGGCGGTGACAGCTCGCACAGTGCGTCCAGCAACGACTGCACGCCGAAGTTGTTGATCGCCGAGCCGAAGTAGACCGGGGTCTGCTTGCCGGCGAGGAACGCTTCCTTGTCGAAGGTATGCGACGCGCCGCGCACCAGTTCGATCTCGACGCGCAGCTCGTCGGCCTGGCTGCCGAGGATGCGGTCCAGTTCCGGGTTGTCCAGGCCATCCAGGATCGCCGCGGTGCCCTTGTCGCCTTTCGGGTCGAACAGCTGCACCTTGTCGTCGATCAGGTGATACACGCCGCGGAACTGCTTGCCCATGCCGATCGGCCAGGTCATCGGCGCGCACTGGATCTGCAGAACGTCCTCGATTTCATCGAGCAGCTCGATCGGCGAGCGGCCCTCGCGGTCGAGCTTGTTGATGAAGGTGAGGATGGGCGTATCGCGCAGGCGGCAGACATTGAGCAGCTTGATGGTCTGCGCTTCCACGCCGTTGACCGAGTCGATCACCATCACGGCCGAGTCGACCGCCGTCAGCGTGCGGTAGGTGTCTTCCGAGAAGTCCTCGTGGCCAGGCGTGTCGAGCAGGTTGACGATGTTCTCCTGCGCGTTGCCGTCCGCGTTGTTGCTGGCATGCCCGCGGCCATACGGGAACTGCATCACCGACGAGGTCACCGAGATGCCGCGCTGCTTTTCCAGTTCCATCCAGTCGGAGGTGGCATGGCGGTCGGCCTTGCGCGCGCGCACCTCGCCCGCGACCTGGATGGCGCCGCCGAACCACAGCAACTTTTCGGTCAGGGTCGTCTTGCCCGCGTCGGGGTGGGAGATGATGGCAAAGGTGCGTCGACGCGCAATTTCGGATACGAGCGAGCTCACGGAATCTGGCTGGGAATAGGTAGAGGGAACAGAGGGTGCGGCATCAGCCGGCACCCGGACCGGCGCCGCCGCAGGCGGCATTGCGCCGGGCCCTGCGGGACTTACGGAAGGAATGGGGCGCTATTTTACCGGTTCACGGGCCAGGCCGGGGGTTTGCCTTCGCCCTTGCCATCCCCCTCCCCTCCCATGCCCGGCACGCCGCGCAGGCTGCCGAACTGAAGCGCGTACTGGCGCGTCAGCTCGGCGCCGAAGAAGAAGATCTGCGCCGAGTAGTAGATCCACAGCATCAGCGCCACCACCGAGCCCGCCGCGCCGTATGAAGAGGCCACGGCACTATTTCCCAGATAGAGGCCGATCAGCCGCTTGCCCACCGAGAACAGCAGCGCGGTTATGACGGCGCCCATGGTCACGTCGCGCCAGGCGATGCGCGCGTTGGGCAGCATCTTGAAGATCACGGCGAACAGCGCGGTCACGACCGCAAAGGAAAACGCCGTCGAGATCACGTCTGCCACCGGGGCGAACCAGGACTGCGTCCACAGCTGGCCCCAGATGCGCTCGACCACCGCCAGCGCGGCGTTGACGATCAGCGACACCAGCAGCATGAAGGCCAGCACCAGCACCAGGCTGAACGACAGCAGCCGCGCGCGCAGCAGCGTCTGCCAGCCGGCGGTCTTGGGCACCGGCACATGCCAGATGTCGTCGAGGCTGCTCTTGAGCTCGGCAAAGGCGCTGGTGGCGCCGACAAACAGGATGCCCATGGCGATCAGTGCGGCCATGCCGCTGCCGCCGGCGCGGTGCGTGGCGGCCAGGATCTGCTGGATCGCCGTGGCGCCCTGTTCGCCGACCAGCCCTTCGATCTGGGTGAAGATCTCGCCGCGCGCCGCCTCGGCGCCGAAGAACAGGCCGGCGATCGAGATCACCAGCACCAGGATCGGCGCCAGCGAGAACAGCATGTAGAAGGACAGCGCCGCGCCCTTGCTGGCGGCGCGGTGATCGAACCAGGAGGCCACCGCCGCGGTGACCACGCGCAGCGTGCGCCCACCGGTGTGGCGGTCCGGCAGCCAGTGAGGGCGGCGGGGCCGCGGCTGCGGGGATTCGGTGCCAGGGGACGATGCGGGACGGTGTTCGGAGTTGTCGTTCACGGCCTTGGGTTTGCCAGGTTCGGGAGCCCTGGTACGCAGGGACGGAGCCGGAACGCCTGGCGCGAGCGGCCGCGGCACGCTCCGGCAGCAAGGGTAGCTTGCGTTCATCATACTGCGCATTGTGCGGCTTGCCCAAGCAGCACCCCCGGGGCGACCTGCTACAGTAAGACCAGGCACACCTGCCGGCGCATCCGTGCCAGCGCGCCGGCGCAAGGAGGCATCTGTGATCCGTTCCCTCTCCGCACGCCCGGTGGCCGCCATGCTTGTGATCGGGATGCTGGGTGTTGCCGGCTGCGAGCGCAGCCAGCCCGGCCCCAAACCCATCTCAGGCACTGCCACGGCCTCGTCCTCCGCTGCCGCTCCCGCCCTGCCAGCGGCACCCGCCCCGCCGGGCCAGTCCCGCTGACGACCACGGCGGCCGCTAGCCGCTTGCCGCGCCCTGCCATGAGGGACGCCCGCTGCGTACCCGTTTCTGCGTACTGCGCCGCGCGTCGCCGCAGCGCCGGGCGGGCAGCGCGCTCGGCAATGTTCAAGGCCCGGTCCTCAGGTCCCCGGAACCTTTCTTTGTCTTCCACCGTGTCCCCCGCTGTTACGCCAATGCAAGGCTGAAGTAACTCCAGTTTCAAAGATGCAACCCGGTGCAATGCGAAGAATGCGCCGCTGCCGGGGCACGCTATCCCGCACCCGGCGTGCATGTCAGGCGGCCATGCCCGCACATGCGCGGGCGCGCCCGGCGGTGGCGCTCGCCGCACGCGTTGCAACGGCGAAACCGAATGGCCCCGTGGCGCCGCCCCGGCCGCGCACGGCACGACCGGACGAGCCGCAAACCCGCATGGGATATACCTTTGCGGCCATTGGCACACTTGTCGCTCAGCATCCGCAGGGACGCCGTGCGCGTCCGGGCCATCAACCAGCCACTACTGCGGAGAGAGACCAGCCATGCGTCATCCGCCTTCACGCATGACGGCGCGCCGGCGCTCATACCGGTTGGCGGGCCCCCCGCCTACGGTGACGGACCTGCTTTCGCCGCCACTGCTGCCCTACCCGCGCGCGCGGGTCGAGCCGGCACAGCTGGACACGGCCAGCGCGCCGTGCCCCGGCGGTGCGCGCCGGGCGCGGGGTCCGTCCTGCACGCGCGCAGCCGGCAGGCGCCCGGCCGGAAGGCGGCGCGCCTGACCGGGAGCTGGTGCGATATTGAGTGGGCACGCGGGCCAGCGTGCCCGCGCGGATTTGTGCTCCGTCCCCCGGCGGGCACTTTTTTCCACAAGGAGGAGACGCCATGAAAGCCGCAATCCCTGCCGCAGGCGTGCTGGCCGCCTTGGCGGTCTTCTCGGCCCCTGCCGTGGCAGCCAGCTATGCCTGGTTCGATCGTCCCGACGACGCCAGCGCCAACAGCCACGCGGCGGTCAGCAATGATGTGTACGTGCGTGGCTTCGGCTGGGCCTGGGGCGAACTGCATATGCAGCAGGACACCTCGCCAGGCGCGGCCGCACCTGCGGCGCCGCAAGGCCGCCGGCAGGCGCGCGACTACCCCGACCGGCGCGACGCGCCGCCGTGGCTGCAACGGGATGACAACGGCCCGCCGCGCACGCCGCGCGGCAAGATCAGCATGAATCTCGCGGCCGCCCCGCCGGATGGGACGATTGGAGGAGGCACGGCCGGCCAGCCTCGCGTGGTTGTGCGCTGACGTGCCAGCGGGCACGGGGAAAGGCGGAACCGGCGAGCGGACGTCGGCGGTTCCCCTTTCCTGTGGCGCGCTGCCCGAGGCTCGACTGTTTGCAGTTCGATAGCTGCGGACAGCGGTGACCGGCGCTTGCGCTGCGCACTTGCCAGCCTACTCGCCCGCGGCGGGCTGGCTCTCCACGCGGATATTGTGCTTGTGCATCAGCCGGTACAGGGTCACGCGCGACACGTTGAGTTCGCGCGCAGCCGGCACGACGTGGAAGCCATGGCTGGCCATCACGTTGCGGATCGCCTCGCGCTCGGCCTCCTCGCGGATCGCGTCGAGGGTCTTGCGCGGCAGTTCCGCACCGCCGTGCAGCTGCAGGTCCTCGGCCGTGATCTTGCGGTTGTCGGTCATCACGATGGCGCGGCGCACGCGGTTGATCAGCTCGCGCACGTTGCCCGGCCACGCGTACTGCATCATGGCCTGGGTCGCGCATGCCGAGAAGCCGCGGATACGCCGGTGCGCCTCGTGCCCATGCTCGGCCAGCACGGCGTTGGCCAGCTGGAGGATGTCCTCGCCGCGCTCGCGCAGCGGCGGAATGCTCAGCGTCAGCACGCACAGCCGGTGGAACAGGTCGGAACGGAAACGTCCGTCGCCCTGCGCGGCGACCAGGTCCACGTGCGTGGCCGAGATGATGCGCAGGTTCAACGGGATCGACTGATGCCCGCCCAGGCGCGTGATGGTGCCCTGTTGCAGGAAGCGCAGCAGCGCCACCTGGCTCTCCAGCGGCAGGTCGCCGATCTCGTCGAGAAACAGCGTGCCGCCCTGCGCCTGCTCGATCCAGCCGATCTTGCGCTGGTTGGCGCCGGTGAACGCGCCCTTCTCGTAGCCGAACAGTTCGGACTGCACCAGGTGCGAAGGGATGGCGCCGCAGTTGATGGCGATGAACGGCCCCTTGCGCCGGCTCGAGGCATCGTGAATCGCCTGCGCGGCGAGTTCCTTGCCGGTGCCGGATTCGCCGGAGATGAATACCGGCGCCTCGTTGTGCGCCACCTTGGCGAGCGAGCGGAACATGGCGCGCATGGCCGCGCACTCGCCGATCATGGTGCCGCGCGACGCCGTCTCCTGCACGCGCACGCCATGCAGCGACGCCATGCCATGCGCGTGCTTGAGCGTGTAGATCAGCTCCTGCACCGAGAACGGCGTGCGCACGTAGTCCACGCAATAGTCGCGGATCAGCCCGCGCACGCGCTCGTCGGCAAGCATCGCGTCGCAGGTGATGGCCACCCAGGCGACATGCAGATGCTGCAGCGCAAGTTCGAGCTGGCCAAGTTCGGCATCGCTGTATTCCGCCTGCAGGTCGATCACGCCAGCGCTGGGCGGGCTCGCGCGCACCACGCGTTCGGCGTCACGGATCTGCTGCACGCGGCGCAGTTCCCATCCGGGGCCGAAGCTGGACGGGTCAAAACCAAAATCTTCATGACGCGACACGACTACGATCTGCGCAGTGCGTGGCGCCTTGCACAGTCGGTCCATCACGATCTCCCGGACGTTTGGCTTGTTCTTGGTTCCGGCACCCGGCGCCGGGGCCTGTGGCCGTGGCGCGGACTGGCGCTGGACTGGCTGCGGTTTGGCGCCCGCAGGCAACGTCGGTATCACGAGGTGGACAGACTGCGGGACGGCTCCTCGGGCGCGGCGAGATAGCCGCTGCCACCCTGGAGCTGTTCGCGGATGCGTCGGCGCACCGCTTCCTTCTCGCGCATCAACTCTACGCGCGGTGCCTCCGGGGTCTGTCCGGAGTACTGGTAGTAGAGCGACTTGTAGGTGAGCTGGCTCAGGATCCATTCCTGCAGCATGGCGCGCTGGCGCGCCAGTTCGTCCTCCAGCAGGCGATGGCGGCGCAGCAGGTTTTCCACTGCGGCACGGGCGCTGTCGCTGAGCGCACTGTCCTCGGCCAGCAGGGCCGCCACGTCGGCAGCAGCGCCGTCGCGGCTGGCGCGGTGTGCGGGTGTTTCGCCTGCGGCTTCCCCCAGAGCAGCCCAGGCTTGGTGGATGGATCGGCTATTGGATCGGCTTATGGACTCCCTGACGGGCCCGATGGCGGGTCGCCGAATCTCTCCTGCGGTCATGATTATCCCCGTTGAACAACATCCCCCGGCACTACACGTCTGCGGATACCACTTGTCAGTCTTGGAATTATTTGTCTCTGCGTGGCGTACGTGTTTCCGCACGCTCCCTGGTCGTGGCCGTGCCGCCTTGCCTGGCGGTCTCATCCGAACTGTCCCCGGACTAGCGGACTGCGCCAACGCGCGCTCGGTGTGCTCCGGCAATCCAGCCGCATGCACCGGAGTCAAGAAGGGGCGCCTTGCCGCGCCCCTCTTTGCCACGCCTATAGTTCAGTGCATTTGGGGCGGTTTGTCCAGCCCTGAGTGGGTGACTTACACCCAATCTCATACTTTGGAATGAGCCGGCCTGCACACCGTCGATCTGGCCCGCCGGAAGCGGCTTGCGGGCTGGTTCGTGACAGATTCGCGACCAAATTTCGGACCGAATTTTGGACTAAATTTCGGACTGGATGCGGCCCGCCTGTCGTGCCGCCGGCGCGCCGTTTCCACGCCCGCATGGTACGCAGAAACGGGTACGCTCTCGCACCCCGAACGGGTGATGGCAGAGCTCTCGTTAGCACGCGTGGCCAATGCGCGAGGTGGTATGGCTCGCGGCAAGGCATGTCGAAACGCAGCCCGCAGAAACAGGTACGCTGCGAACGCTCGTGCGCCCGCGGAAGGGCCGCAGAAACGGGTACGCTTTGCGCGCGTTCCGATGCTCCGGCCTTGCGACCTTGCCGCGAAGGGGCAACGGGGGCGTGCAATCAAGAATGCTCAGTGGCCCGGCAGGTAGTAGAACTTGAAGACAAAGACCGCGGCGATGATCCAGACCATCACCGGCACGCTGCGCGCGCGCCCGGTCAGCAGCTTGAGTGCCGCGTAGCTGATGAAGCCGAACGCCACGCCATTCGCCACCGAGTATGTGAAGGGCATGCCCAGCGCGGTCATGACCGCCGGCACGACTTCGGTGACATCGTTCCAGTCGATCTCCAGCAGTTCGCGCAACATCAGGCAGGACACATACAGCAGCGCCGGCGCGGTGGCGTAGGCCGGAACCGTGCCCGCCAGCGGCGCGATGAACAGCGCCGCCAGGAACAGCACCGCCACCGTCACCGCGGTCAGCCCCGTACGCCCGCCGGCCTGCACGCCGGAAGCGCTTTCGATATACGCAGTCGTCGACGACGTGCCGAGGAACGAGCCGGCCATGATGGCCGTGCTGTCAGCCATCAGCGCCTTGTTCAGCCGGTCCATGCGGCCCGCCTTGAGCAGGCCGGCGCGGTTGGCCACGCCCATCAGCGTGCCGGTGGCATCGAACAGCTCGACCAGGAAGAACACCAGCACGACATTGATGATGCCGATCGACAGCGCCGCCGAAATATCGAGCTTCAGCAGCGTCGGGCTCAGCGAAGGCGGTGCCGAAAACACGCCGTGGAAGGTGTTGCCGGCAAAAGCAAAGCTCAGCAGCGTGGTCAGCAGGATGCCGATCAGGATCGCCCCCTTCACGCGCAGGTGGTCCAGCGCGACGATCACGAAGAAGCCGACGATGGCCAGCACCGCCGGGGGTTGGTGCAGGTCGCCGAGGGTAACCAGCGTTGCCGGGCTCGCGGCGACGATGCCGGCATTCTTCAGCGCGACGATTGCCAGGAACAAGCCGATGCCCGCGGTGATCGCCACGCGGATGGAATGCGGGATGCCGTTGACGATCATCTCGCGCACGCGGAACAGCGTCACCAGCAGGAACAGGCAGCCCGAGATAAAGACCGCGCCCAGCGCCGCCTCCCACGGAAAGCCCATGCCCTTCACCACCGTGTACGCAAAGTACGCGTTCAGGCCCATGCCCGGCGCCATCGCAATCGGGTAGTTGGCGTAGAACCCCATGATCAGCGTGCCGATCGCTGCGGCCACGCAGGTCGCGACGAAGACCGCTTCCTTGGGCATTCCGGCGTCGCCCAGGATCGACGGGTTGACGAAGATGATGTACGCCATCGTCAGGAAGGTGGTGATGCCGGCGAGGACCTCGGTGCGGACATCGGTCTGGTGCTCGCGCAGCTTGAACAGGCGCTCGAGCAGCGTCGGCTGGCCGCGCGAGGGGTTGACGGAAGGCGTACCCGGCTTGGAAGCGGGTTCCGGCATCGACATGACTAAGTCTCCAGTATCGTTATCGTGTCCGCGGCAGGGATCCCTGCGCGGCATGGCCGCGTGGCGCGCCATCATGCGGCATGCGTACTCTGGTCCAGCATGGGCCCGATACGCCACGGCGCACACGAATAAGCGATATGCAAAAAGCGTGATGATCCCACAGCGGATACCGGGCGCACAGGGCCCGCGCGGGCGCCGGGCCCGCCCGCGCGTGGCCGGGGTTGGGGCTGGCCCCAACTTGACGCTGGCCCCAATCCCCCGTATAAACCCGGCTAGATTCAAGCGACGAGGCAACAGTTCATTCGTTAGCCACCGTCTGGTACTTCGGTTGTCCATGGTGTCCTTTCCTTGAGTTCCCCTGTCGGATGGCGCGCGCGTCATGCGACGTTTTATATCCTTTTTCTGGAAAGCAAATCATGCAAACCGGTATCGTCAAGTGGTTCAACGACGCCAAGGGTTTTGGCTTCATCAAGCCGGACGCAGGTGGTGACGACCTCTTCGCCCACTTCTCGGAAATCCGCGCCGACGGCTTCAAGTCGCTGCAGGAAAACCAGCGTGTGCAGTTCGAAGTCAAGAACGGCCCGAAGGGCCTGCAGGCAGCGAACATCACCCCGCTGTAAGCGTTGCCCGCGGCGCGCCACGTGCGCGCCACGCAACGGAAGAACCCCGCCTCGGCGGGGTTTTTTGTTTTCTGTCGGCTTGCGCTGCCGGCGGCGCGTGGGATGCCCGCCGGGAGGTCCGCCCCTCTCCCCGCC
>NZ_SMNY01000209.1:0-2207 GCF_004353535.1 Cupriavidus sp. L7L | reverse complement strand
GTGGACGTCGCGAGCGTGCTCAGCGAGCGCATCTTCGGCGCGCCGCTCAAGGCGCGTTACTCGGCGTCGGACCAGAGCCTGCTGGGGAGGCGAGTCGATCTGGAGGATGAGGGCACGCAACCCGTGATCCTGCTGCTATCCCGGGCGGCGGAGTTGATTTTCACTCCGGAACAAGGGAAGACGGTCGAGTTGTACCCCATGTTCGAGTATGCCTGGTTGCCTCCGGAACAGCGTCGGCGGGCTAGCTGGCAGCCGACCGTGATCTAGCGTCTGGAGAAGAAGATGGCACATATTGAACAAAATCTGGCACGCGTGCGCGGCGTTGCCGACGCGTTTGGCGTACAGCTCGCCCCGAGCGAGATGGCGGTGATCGCCGAAGCGCATGCGCAGGCAACGCGATTTGGCGCGGTGGGGATGGAAACGCAACTGAGCGTCCACGCCCTGGCAGAAGCTGTTGAGCGTCGCGGCAAGGCGGAAATGAACGTGCACGCCATTGAGGACGCCGTCTACCGCCACAAGCAGGCCGTTGAGGATTGGCTTGCCGATCCCTGCTATGACCTGCACGAGACTACCGACAGCGGAGCCGAGAGGCAGTTGCTCAAAACCTTTGCATGGGTGGCAACGGAAGCTGGTGCACCGAACCTCCGCAATGCCCTGTTCGTCCTGCAGCTTGAGCGGAAAGTCGCGGTGCTGGAGACGAAGGTGGAGGGCATGGGCGACAAGCCAACCGATACAGATACCCACTCGTCGGGACACGCTATGCGTCTGGGGAAGGCATGAGAAGGATGACACTACGCGCCCGTTGCGTGACGGTAGCCTTGATTGCCGCAGCGGCGAGCCCGTATGCAAGCGCCGCGCAGCAGGGCTGCGACATATCCACTGCTATGGAGCAGAAGCGACAGGAAGAGCGTGATCGTCGCATGAACGATATCGATACGCGCTTCGATGTCCTGCAGAAGGCAAACGACCTGATGAAGATGTGCCTAGACAACTTCCCGAGCTACCCGACCCAGTTGCCGTCGACCACGATCCTGCAGGAGGCTTTCAGGCGCGTGAAACAGCAGGCCTGCGAGGGCCTGACCAAGAAGGCGCAGCAGAACTACGACGCCGCCGTCCAGGCAGCACGCAATACCGCGAACGATGCGATCAAGGGTGCGACCAATTCCTTGCCCGGTGGCATCGGAAACAACCTGCCGGGAGTCATCAACGGTGGCGGGATCGCCGGGCAAAGCAGCCCGTCATCCCCCGGTAGCAGCACGGGCGGGATAGTGGACTCTCTCAGGAGGTTCTTCCAGTGAAACGAAAGCTGTTCGCCCTCAGCGCCGCTGCCGCGGCGATGGCCTCGCCGTCGGCTTACGCTGTATGCGATTCATGCGTTGTAGGCGCGGTCCAGGTTGCCAGTACGATGATCACCACAACGATCACGACCTCAACTAGCTCACTCGCCGGGACCCTGACCAACGCCATCAACCTCTTGAGTACCAACGTGGCGAACGTGGGGTCCAAGATCTCGGACGCCGTTGTGCAGTCGGCGAACCAGCAGCGGGAGATCCAGATCGAGACGCAACGCAGAGCTGAGAAGGAACGCGTCGAGCGGGAAACCGAGCTTCCAATCGACCCGTGCTCGAACTCCAGCGGTAACTACGCGAGCCAGGCCACGGTCGCGACTGGCGGCAAGTCGTCTGGATACCGTCGAGGTGGTGGCGGTGGATCCTCAGTCAGCAGCCCCGTGCTCAGCAAGGCCTTGAATGATCCCATCCCATCCCCGGAGGTCGCCCGTAGGCAATCACACGCGATTCACACGGCGAAATACTGCAACGCGGTGGAGATGCGGCTGGGCTACCCGGGTTGCAGCGGTTCATCCATGCCGGATGCGGACGCTAACGTCGAATCCATCCTGACGGGCGCGGGCATGACTGGCAAGGATCCGGAACTTACTTTCTCGACAGAGCAGGAGGAGGCGGCACGGGCCTATGCGCGGCTCTCATTGGACCCGCATCCGCCCCAGAACATCACGAAGGCCGAGGCAGCAACCGAGCAGGGCAAGAGCTACATCGCCTTGCAGAAGATGTACCAGGCCAACATGAGTGCTGCGGAAAAGATCCAGTTTGACCTGATCGCTTCGCGCATGCCGTTCCCGGGCAGCAACCGGCTGATTCAGGAGATCAAGAAGGCGGACCATGCGGCCAAGTATTTCGACCTGACCG
>NZ_SMNY01000208.1:0-457 GCF_004353535.1 Cupriavidus sp. L7L | reverse complement strand
CTTCGCGCTCTACACCGAAGAATTGCGGGCCGGAGTGGTCCCAGAATTGCAGGCTGACCACGCATTCGCCGCGGATGCGGTCGCGCAGCTCACCGCCGTCCACGAGGCGTCGACCGATTCCCATATGCCTTCCGCATTCCCGCCGCCCACCGAGAGCGAGATCGTGCAGCGCATGGTGCTCCAGTTCGTGCAGGCAATGAATACCGAGACGGACCCAGCGGCGAGACCGATCACGTTCGTGCCGCCGCACCAGGAAACCTTCACCGAGGTCGTGGACCGGGTCGCACAGGCCAGTGTCGTCGACTTGGGGATGGGGTACCCCCACACCAGCTAACCACTCATTCACAGATTCCACCACATCGGCCGCTCCGCCAGGAACGGCCGTGTTGGGAAGGCTTTACCCATTTATTGACGGATATGGTAACAATGCAGCACTTTTTTCGAGCCTGTTGGTGGA
>NZ_SMNY01000207.1:0-2712 GCF_004353535.1 Cupriavidus sp. L7L | reverse complement strand
GTCAGCGAAGCACGGCATGTCGGCCAAGGAAACGTCCGCCGCGACCCAATCGCTCTATCAGAACCGCAAGATGGTTTCCTACGTGGGAACCGATTGCCAGTTCCTCCCAGAGTCCATGCACGCAGAGGCCCCGAGCGTCCTCAAGGGGGTCTCCCAAATCTATACCAAACTCGCGAGCGGTAGCAGTCCGAGCATCAAGTACGCGTGCTGGAACGACGCCAAGGTTTCTGCGCACCACGCGATCATACCGACCGGGGAAATTGCTTCTGGGCTCTCGAAGCAAGAGCAGCAGGTATTCGACTCAGTGGCGCGTCGTTACATGGCGCAGTTCTATCCGAAGCACAAATTCATCGACAACAAGCTGGAAGCCGACTATGGCGCGGATGTATTCGCGTCCTCGTGGAAGCAGACGACCGTGCAAGGCTGGAAGGCTGTTGATGAGCAGCATGACGAAGACGCCAAGGCGGAGGATTCGCCGGCGGATCGTGCGGCATCCCGTATGCGCCATTCCTGAGTTGCGAACCATGGCGAAATCAGTGCTGCAGATTCGCGCTATCCACCGCGGCGCGCACCACGGCCAGGACGACTACACGCTTGAAGCACGCATGGGCGAAGTACGTGTCGGACATCTTGATTACTCCTGCTTCCAGGGCGTCCCGAAGATCTCCCTTATCGAAGTGAGCGAAGCGCATCGGCGGCGAGGGATCGGCACTGCACTGGCTCACGCTCTCCAAGACGCGTATCCCGGGCAGGAAATCGAGTTCGGGATGCTCACTGAAGAGGGGGCCGCTTGGCGGCGCAGTCTCCCGATGGTCTCGGTGCCTGATCGAGCTGTCGTTGAGGCTGGGGCGGAGTTGGAGCTTGCCAGGAGCGAGCGTGATGCACTTATCAAAGCGGCCACGCGTGGCGATCCCACCGACTTCGACCGACTCAATGCTCTGCATGACCGCATCGAGGAGCTAGAGCAGGAAGTCGCTGGCAAGAACGCCGTCAAGCAACTCATCTCAACCGCCATAGGAATGAACATGGACACCCAACAAGATCCGATGAGAAGGGACGCCGACCAGGTCGGCGCACTACAGTTGGAGCCGCTAACGATGAAGCTGTTCTCGGCGCGGTGGGACGCCAGCTTCGAGCAGCCTGGCGAAAAGGTGCAGCTAGAACGGGACTTCACTACCGATGCGGGCTATTCGCAAGAAGACATCGAGCGGATTCGGAGTCTGAAAGTCGGCGAGTCGTGGACGTGTCCAGACTATGGCAGGTCCCATACCGTGACGCGACTTCTTGACGGCGATATCCCGGAAGTGCGAACGGAGTACATCCAAAAGTACCTATCGCCAAGGATTCCGAATGACGCCAAGGAGGCGCAACGAGTCCTCGATGGCTTCGAATCGAAGGCCCAGGTGGAAGCGGGTGTAGTCCGGTGGCTCAGCAATCGGCAAGTGCCCCCGCAGCCTGTCCTCGACCTTTGGAAGTTCGCTGGAAAGTCATTCGATATCGCGCTGAGCGCGAAGGTCCGGGAAGCTGAGGTATCCGACTTTCTCGCCCAATACCGTGCCATCAACGCCGGTCGAAAGCCGTCTTCCGAGCAGTTCGCGGAGATGCGGTCAGCCTTCGGCGCGGATGCGCAACCCATGGACATTGTCACAGGGGATCGGTACGACCTCGAGCGCGAACAGGTGGTCCAGCGTCCGCGCCTGAAGGCATAAGATCCGTTGCAACTACCGGCGCGATGGACCGCGCCTTGACTGGAGTAGAGAGTGTTCAAGAGCACGAAAGACAAGCTGTTCGAAGCGGCAATCGAAGGGGACCGCGGCGAGATTCTCCGACTGATGGAGGAGGGCGGATTTGATGCGAACGTGAAAAGCTCGCTGTGGCGTGGGACGCCGATCCTGGCGTACGCGATTCTCAATCAGGATCATGTTCTGGCACAGCACCTCATCGACAAGGGGGCCAACGTGCGGGC
This sequence comes from Cupriavidus sp. L7L, assembly GCF_004353535.1. Classification (NCBI taxonomy): domain Bacteria; kingdom Pseudomonadati; phylum Pseudomonadota; class Betaproteobacteria; order Burkholderiales; family Burkholderiaceae; genus Cupriavidus; species Cupriavidus sp. L7L. The sequence goes on along the minus strand of NZ_SMNY01000207.1, from coordinate 746 downwards.
CGTGGTGGATGGCATGCCCCTTTTGCATATGGCGAGGGACGCCAAGAGCGTGCATATGCTTATCGATAGCGGCGCGACCACGACCGCCCGGATGGAAAAGGAGTATCCAGGCCTGCGGAAAGGTGCGACGGCACTCCACAAGGCAGCGATGAACAACAACGAGGAAGTGCTCAAGGCGCTGATCGATTTCGGGGCCGAGATCGACGCGCGAGATGTGTATGGGCACACCCCGCTGCACTTTGCTGCTACCCGCAGCGTGGAAAGCTCAAAAGCGCTGGTCATGGCAGGCGCGGATCCGGAGGCGACGAGCGACAGCGGCGTGACGCCGTCCGACCTGATCACCCGGACTTTCGGATTTGCTAAGTCGGCAGACGCCTGGCTGCGCGAGCGCGCCGCCGCGCTGACGAATTCGGCATTGGCTCGATTTCGATCTGGGTCGGATGCGCCCGCTCAAGCAACCCATTCCAAGCCTCCCGCACACCGCATGTGACCTGGTGAGATAGAGAATATGAACCCAGCTACGACCGCAGGCATCGCAAACGCCGATGCGCATCTCAAAGACGTCGGCCTGCCAACATACTCGGAGTTGGCAGGAGCCCTACGCGATCTCATGAACTACACAGGTGGATGGGACGAGAAACCTTTCCATCCTTGTGGGAAGGCCGCGCGCGTGATTTCCCGTCTGGAGGCGGCCGGTAAGTTCCTGTATCAGGATCCGAACGCGCAGGATGACACGCCAACAATCG
>NZ_SMNY01000206.1:0-1048 GCF_004353535.1 Cupriavidus sp. L7L | reverse complement strand
GGCAGGGAAGTCAGCAGCGTTTCGAGATCTGCAAGGGTGCGCTCCGCTTCCGCCAGTCGGACGTTCTGCGCCTCCGCAGTTGCTCGCAATGCCGCGAGCATCACGGCTGACGTGGCCTCGCGGTGAGCGTCACGCGACAACTCTTTCGGTCCTGGCCCTACAACTCCCGATGCCGCTCGCTTGTCCGAGCTGGTCACGGGCTCCGGCTTTGCGCGGGCAGGTTCTTGCTGCAATGCGCGGCCTGTTGGAGACGCCAATCTCGCCCCGCTGGAATCGATGTACAAGTAGCCCGCGACGCCAGTCAAAATGAGGCCTGCGACCAGAAGCAGCTTTCCCGCTGCCGTCATCTCGTACCCACCCGGCTTACGTGCCGGACCTGTTGCCTGCGTCTTCAATGTGCCATCGGCTTGCATATCGTCCCTTGTCTAACTTGCGTATCGCATGCATGATACGGAACTGAATGATGTCAATTTTTTGCATACGAGTCAAGAAACGTATGCGGGGCGTTGCGCGTGGGCAGCGGCGGGCAGCCATCATCCCGAGCTGCCCGCCGTGGAATTTCTACAGCACGACTTCGATATGGGGGTGCAGGCGTGCGTTGGCGGAGACGATCTTCTTGTAGTCACTGGGAAACGATGTCGCAGTGAGGGGTAACGTGTGAAACGGCGTCATGGCCGGATGCGTTACCACATGGACATGCGTGAAGCCTGGCGAGCGCAAGAGACGAGGAATGAGATCCGGGCGGCGAGCGATCAATTCTCCCTCTTTCAAAGCGCTGTAGTCCATTCCGCGGCGCCCCTCTTCTGAAAGCCACTTCAACCAGTCCTCTCGGATCCCTTGCATCAACTCTTTGCTGCTTCGTATGAGATTCAGAAGATCTACGTTCGGCAGATCTTCAGGCTTCAAAACCTTTGGATATAGCGGCTTCTCGACCTCGACTGAGAGATCCACTACGATCATCTCCAGCTTCTTCTCATCCGCATACTTGCGCGCATGCATCATGCCGACCAGGCCGGACTGCCCCGACAGTCCAGAAATGAACCCGGGA
>NZ_SMNY01000205.1:0-803 GCF_004353535.1 Cupriavidus sp. L7L | reverse complement strand
TCTGCACGTCGGCGCCGCTGTCCATCAGTGAACGGATGAATCCTCCCGTGCTGCTACGGATTTCACCCTTGCCATCCTTCTCTTCGGCCAGCTCGACAATACGGGCTGCACGCTCCGGGTCCTCGGCAATAAAACTCAGAGCCAGCTTCTCTCCGATGCCATGTTTGCGCAAGCGCGCAAACAGAGGAGATTCCCGCAAGCGAGAAACTTCATCCAGCTCGTCAGGCGGCAATAGAGACGCCTGACGATTCGGGTCCACCTGGAAACGTACCGCAGTCACCTTTGGACCCACCTTGATCAGATGCAACGTCAGCTCGATGTCTGCGACTCGGTTGATCTCTTTGATCGCTGGCGTTAGGACCTTTTGCCGCAAGCGGCCAAAGTCGCTGTAATGGTCAGACGTCGCCCCTAGCAGCCTCCGCAACGTATCTACGTCCCATTCGCCGGTCGAGCCCACCTTCAAGTACCGCAAGCAGTTCTCATAGAGAGCCAAGGCGTAGCTGCCGTTGAAACGGGTCTGCACGCCGATATGCACCTTGGCATAGATGGCTGGGTCATACAGCTTCTCCGCCAGGGCCTCGTCGTAACGGTATGTGCAGACGCCACCGTGAATGCGCCCATACGAAATGATGGACGTCGCACTCCAGTCTTCCGCCTCTTTGAAGGTGTCTCCCATCAGGTTGAATTCGATGGGGGTGGACATGAGGCGAAGGAGAGCATCCTTCAGCTTGCGTTGACTAGTGCTGGTCTCCCAGCCCAAGATCACACACAGTGCAGCGACCGGAATTCGATGGGTGCGCGCC
>NZ_SMNY01000204.1:0-457 GCF_004353535.1 Cupriavidus sp. L7L | reverse complement strand
CCGGGGTTCTTTTCGCCTTTCCCTCACGGTACTGGTTCACTATCGGTCGATCACGAGTATTTAGCCTTGGAGGATGGTCCCCCCATCTTCAGACAGGATTTCACGTGTCCCGCCCTACTTGTCGTACACCTAGTTCCACAACGCTGTTTTCGCATACAGGGCTATCACCTGCTAGGGCCGGGCTTTCCATCCCGTTCTGCTAACAACACTGCTAAAGAGTACAAGGCTCTTCCCATTTCGTTCGCCACTACTTTGGGAATCTCGGTTGATTTCTGTTCCTGCAGCTACTTAGATGTTTCAGTTCGCCGCGTTCGCTTCCCACACCTATGGATTCAGTGTGGGATGACCCATACGGGCCGGGTTTCCCCATTCGGACATCTCCGGATCAAAGCTTGTTTGCCAGCTCCCCGAAGCTTTTCGCAGGCTACCGCGTCCTTCATCGCCTGTGATCGCCAAG
>NZ_SMNY01000203.1:0-1274 GCF_004353535.1 Cupriavidus sp. L7L | reverse complement strand
TGATGCTGCTGTCGGCCACACCGCACCAGGGCAACCATTTCCAGTTTTGGATGCTGGCTCAATTGCTGAACCCGACCTTATTCGGCAGCCCTGAGGAAATGCTGGAAAACCGCCACCGACTGAACACGGTGATGTTCCGGCGCACAAAGGCAGACGCCTGCCAACCCGATGGCTCACCGCTGTTTGCGCGGCGCTGGGTACACACCGAATCCTTCCTGATGGGTCAGGAAGAGCGGCTGTTCTATGAGAAGCTGCGAGAGTATCTGGAAGACGGCTTCGATCTGGCCCGCCGCCAGGGCAATCAGGGGCGTGCGCTCGGCTTCCTGATGGCGATCTTCCAGAAGATCGCCGCATCGAGCTTTGCCGCTGTGCGGCGGACGTTGAAGCGTCGCTTGCTGATGCTCACATTGCATGAGGCCCTGCTGCGCGACAAGGAGTTGGACATTGAAGGCCGCGAGCGCCTGACTGAGGAAGCACGCGGGCTGATTCACGAGGAGTTCGGCCTGCCGCACGACAGCATCGGGCGCAGCGAAGTAGATCGTGTGCTCGCCGACCTCAAGTACCGCTTGGTCAAGAAACTGGACGAGGAGGCATTGGAAATGGCCTCCGATCCCTACGCCAGCGAATATTCGGCGACGCACGCGGAGGAAGCTGCATCGGCGGTCGTTGAGCTCCATCTGCCCGAGGAGCGCCTCCGCATTGGCGATCTGCTCAAGGTCTTCCCGCAGCGGCGAGAGACCAAGGCGCAGAAGCTGCTCGATGGCGTGGGCACGTTGTGGCGACAAAACCCGAACGAGAAGATCGTGGTGTTCGCTACGTACCTCGGTACCGTCGATCTGATCGCCCGCGAAATCGACCAAACCTTTCCCGGCCAGGGCGTCGTAGTGCTGCGTGGCGGTGACCACGGTGCCAAGGTGGCTGCCGAGCGCCGGTTTCGCCAGAAGGATGGCCCACGGGTGCTGGTCTGTACCGCCGCTGGCCGCGAAGGCATCAACCTGCAGTTCGCGCGCATCCTGTTCAATTTCGACCTACCCTGGAACCCGATGGACGTGGAGCAGCGCATCGGGCGCATCCACCGATACGGCCAGAACCACACTGCGCAGGTCTACAACCTCGTCTTGTCGGACACCATCGAGGGCCGCATCTTCCTGCTGCTCGACGAGAAACTGACTGAGATCGCACGCACCGTGGGCAAGGTGGATAATCAGGGCAACGTCGCCGAAGACCTGCGGGCGCAGATTCTTGGCCAGTTGTCCGAGCGGCTCAATTACGAC
>NZ_SMNY01000202.1:0-935 GCF_004353535.1 Cupriavidus sp. L7L | reverse complement strand
CCGGGCCTTCGTAACTGTACTCGCGCCGCTGCTCTTGGGTCAGGCTGAGCGGATCAAAGTCGGCGGGCATCACATGCTTGGTCGGCACGTGCGTCCATTTCCCTTTCTCGCCGTTGGGGCCGTCGCAGTAGTAGTACGGCATGATCTGCGGCTTGACGTCGGCTTCGATATCGGCGAGCAGGCGCTTCACCTCCTCCAGATCGACATTGGCAAGCTCCTGCTTGACCACGAACCACGCGACCGGGTTCAGGTCGTTGCCTATCATCTGCATTCCGAGGCGAGAGCCTTCTACCAGCGTGGTGCCACCGCCCATGAAGATGTCGGCCACCTTCAGGTGCTTGAACGCACCCTTCTTCTGGTGGTTGGCGTAGTAGTTGTCCCACACCAGCTTGGCCGCGTGCGACTTGTCCTCGGGGGCCTTGGTGGCTGCCGCGATCAACATCGAACGGAACACGCTGGAGCGACGCCGTGCCCACCATTTCGACATCTGGTAGATCGGCTTGCCCGCGTTGCCTTCGATGATCGCCACCTGATTGACCGGCAGGATCGGGAAGTCGACTTCCAGGCAGGTCTTGGGACGGTTCGGGTCGTTGAAGTCGACGGTTTCCATTGCGACCGGCTTGCCAGCGCCGACGGCCTTGGTGACTTCTTGCGCTAGGAGTTCTTTTTTGGTTGCCATGCAGCGCGTCCTTATTTCGTGAGCTCGACGAAGGGCGATAGCACCTCGAGCAATGAGAGGCCGCCGTGCGTCAACGTCGGGTAGCCGCCTTGGCTCTTCCACTTCCAGCGGCCGACGGCCAGGAGGTGAGCGCCGTGCGGGCTGTTGATCTGGAGTGCCACGGGTGGCACGAAGGGGCCGGTCTCACCGGTGCCCTTGGCGCTGCGCCCACTGGCGAAGGTTTTCTTGAGGAACTGGCCGACCTCGCCATCCGCGT
>NZ_SMNY01000201.1:0-516 GCF_004353535.1 Cupriavidus sp. L7L | reverse complement strand
GTCTTGTACACACCGCCCGTCACACCATGGGAGTGGGTTTTGCCAGAAGTAGTTAGCCTAACCGCAAGGAGGGCGATTACCACGGCAGGGTTCATGACTGGGGTGAAGTCGTAACAAGGTAGCCGTATCGGAAGGTGCGGCTGGATCACCTCCTTTCAGAGCGTGCATCCTACGTTGAGCGTCCACACTTATCGGTAGTTTGTTGGTTGAAGGCCAGGTGGCCAAATGAAAGCACTCGTTGCTGAGTGTTTTCATTTGGCATTGCCAAGCGATCGAATGATCGGCTGCTCTTTAACAATATGGGATGTAGTAAAGGTGTCGCGCGAGCGTTGATGAGACGCTGCAGTAGCAAACGCGATACCGGGTTGTGATTGTATCAACCAAAATGTATTTAAAGTGATCGAAAGATGACTTGGAATACGGCACAAATGCGAGAACTCAACCTGTAGTGAGCGGTGTCATGAGCGCAAGCTTGAGACACACTTGTTATAGGGTCAAGCGAACAAGTGCATGTGG
>NZ_SMNY01000200.1:0-1087 GCF_004353535.1 Cupriavidus sp. L7L | reverse complement strand
AGCAGCGGGTTGGCCAGCAGGCCGTCAAGGAACGACGGCTCCTGCACCGGTGCGGGCGGGGCCACCACGGGCGGCGCCGGCTTGGCTGCCGGGGCCGATGCCGGCGCGGCAGCCGCTGCTGCGGCCTGCGGCGCCGAAGCCCCGGCGGCTGCCACCGCCGGCGCTGCGGCAGCAGCGGCACTGGCGGCGGCATCCGGCACGGCGGCGGCAGTGGCTGCTGCCGCTGCCGGTTCAGCGGCATCGGCCTTTGGCGCCTGGGCAGCCACCACGTTCGGTGCGGCTGCTTCCGGCTTGGCCACCGCGGCCGCCTTTTCCTTCTCCTTTTCCTTGTCAGCCAGCGCAGCCTGGTTGGTCTGGCTCAGCTTGGCGATCTCGGCGTTCTTCAGCTCGAGCAGCTTCTGCATGTCGCCGATATTCTTTTCCAGCTGCGCCAGGCGCGCCTCGGCTTCCTTGACCTGGCGCTCGCGCGCGACGTTGGCTTCGGCCTTGGCGGCAGCATCGGCCTGCGCGCCCCGCTCGCCCTTGCTCAGCTTCAGCTCGTCGCGTGGGCCATCGGTCGGGGCGGCCTGTTCCTGCACGCGCGCCGTCACGTTGCCCGACTGCTGGCGGCCGCTGTCGGGTACGACCGACTTGGCCGCGGCGGCACTCGCCAGGCGGCTGCGATAGGCGTCGAAGCCCTGCGTGCGCGCCACCACCTCGCGGCGCGCCTCCTTCGGCGTGACGGACTGCGCCTGTTGCGGGGTCGGCACCTGCAGCACCGCGCCGCTGCGCAGCCGGTTCATGTTGCCGCCGATAAAGGCGTTGGGATTGTTGCGGTAGAGCGCGACCAGCATCTGGTCCAGCGACACCGATTCGGCGCCTTGTACGGCTTCGCCGGCAATCCCGTACAGCGTATCGCCGCGCTTGACGGTATAGCCGCTGCCCGGCGCCGTGTCGGCGCTGGCGGCGGGCGCGGACGGCGCGCGCCTGGCCTGCCGTGCGGGACGCACCGGCGCTGCCGGACGGGCGGATTCTGCGGCGGGCGCGGCCCCCTGTGCGGCTCCCGGTGCGGCCGCCTGCGGCGCCGCCGCAGCCGCGGGCTGTTGCG
>NZ_SMNY01000020.1:0-84695 GCF_004353535.1 Cupriavidus sp. L7L | reverse complement strand
AGCGCATCGTCGGCGATGGCCTTCAGCGGCAGCGCCTTGCCGCCGCGCATCTGCTCGTCGGCGGTGATCAGCGCCACCGCGCCCACGTCGACCAGCCGCTCCTGCAGCGACTTGGCCGAGAAGCCGCCGAACACCACCGAGTGCGTCGCGCCCAGGCGCGCGCAGGCCTGCATCGCGGCCACGCCTTCGACCGACATCGGCATGTAGATCACGACGCGGTCGCCCTTCCTGATGCCGAGCGTCTTCAGGCCGTTGGCCAGGCGGCACACCTTCGCATGCAGTTCGCGGTAGGTGACGCGCGTCACCGTGCCGTCGTCGGCCTCGAACACGATCGCGACCTTGTCGGCATTGCCGTTTTCCAGGTTGCGGTCCAGGCAGTTGTACGAGGCATTGAGCTGGCCATCCTCGAACCACTTGTAGAACGGCGCGTTGCTCTCGTCCAGCACCTTGGTGAAGGGCTTGTTCCAGTGCAGCAGCTCGCGGGCGTGGCGTGCCCAGAAGCCTTCGTAGTCGCGTTCGGCTTCCTCGCACAGCGCGCGGTAGGCGTCCATGCCGGGAATCGCGGCCTGGCTGGCGAACGACTCGGGCGGGTTGAACACGCGGTTCTCTTGCATCACCGATTCGATGGCGGACATAGACTCGTCTCCTGATTTTGGAATGGCTTTGGCTGCCAAGTTACGCCCGACGGCTTACTTAAACCTGACGGTCGGCGGCTGCTGCCTATGGTGACTGGCCGGTGTCCGAGGTCGCCGCATGCTGCAATGCAGCGGGAAACGTCCTGCCATCGGGGGCGAAAGTGCAGCCTTCTCCATTAGGCTAGCACAGCTATAATCCCGCGAGCCCTATACCTGAACGCGGTGCTTACCCTTGCCGCGGCCTCTCCACGCTTGCACCGGCTCGCCGCGCCTCGCGCCACCCGCGATCGTGGCCGCCGGCTGACCGAGGCATCGACCGTGCCCACCAACACCTCCACTTCAGCCCCTGCCCACTCTCGGCTTTTCTCCCCGATCCACGCACTGTTCCTGGTCGGATCGATGGCGCTGGTCGGCAGCAATGTGGGGCTGGGCAAATCGATCATCGCCCATGTGCCGGTGCTGCTGTTCGCGCTGCTGCGCTTCGTCATCGCCATCGTCTGCCTGGCGCCGTGGTACCGGCCGGCGCGCATGCGCCGGGTGTCGCGCGGCGAATGGCTGAACCTGTTCCTGCAGGCGTTCTTCGGCACCTTCCTGTTCACGCTGCTGATGCTCAACGGCGTGCGGCTGACCAGCGCCATGGCCGCGGGGGTCATCACCAGCACCATTCCCGCCACGGTGGCAATCCTGTCCTGGCTGGTGCTGCGCGAACGGCTGTCGCGCCGCACCGTGGCCTCGGTGCTGCTGGCGGTGGCCGGCATCGCCGTGCTCAACATCGCCCGCGGCGATGCGCACGGCGCCGGCGAAAACAGCCAGGCCTGGCTCGGCAACCTGATGATCCTGGGCGCGGTGCTGTGCGAATCGGTCTACGTGATCCTGTCGCGCCGCCTCACGCAGACACTGGCCGCGATCGAGATCTGCGCCTATACCCACCTGATCGGCGGCCTGCTGATGCTGCCGCTGGGGCTGGTGCCGCTGCTGACCTTCGACGCCTCCACGGTGCCGGCGCAGACCTGGCTGATGCTGCTGTGGTACGCGCTGTCGGCCAGCGTGTTCTCGTTCTGGCTGTGGATGAAGGGCATCCGCCATGTGCCTGCGCAATTGGCGGGCGTGTTTACCTCGGTGCTGCCGGTGGCGGCGGCCACCTACGGCATCGCTGTGCTGGGCGAGCAGCCGGGCTGGCCGCACGGCGTGGCGCTGGCCTGCGTGCTGGCCGGAATCGTTCTTGCGAGCTGGCCGGGGCGGATTGCGCGCGGCGCGTGGCGCGGCAAGGCGGCGGGCGCCGATCCGCGCGCGGGAACCTGAACGGCGTGGCGTGGCACCGGTTACTGCTGGTAACACAGCGCAGCCATCGTCGCTTGGTACAATCCACGCCGATTTTCAACTCGCCGCAATTTCTCCACTCTTCGCCCCGCCCATGGCTTCCAATCCAATGACCAAGCCGCAGGCCCAGAGCCTGCGGCCGATCCCGAGCATCATCTTCGCGTCGCGCTGGCTGCAGCTGCCGCTATACCTGGGCCTGATCGTGGCCCAGGGCGTCTATGTCTACCATTTCCTGGTCGAAGTCTGGCATCTGCTGGCACATGTGACCGAGTTCGACGAGAACAAGATCATGCTGGTGGTGCTGGGGCTGATCGACGTGGTGATGATCTCCAACCTGCTGATCATGGTGATCGTGGGCGGCTACGAGACCTTCGTCTCGCGCCTGGGCATCGACAACCACCCGGACGAGCCGGAATGGCTGGACCATGTCAACGCAGGGGTGCTCAAGGTCAAGCTGTCGATGGCGCTGATCGGGATTTCGTCGATCCACCTGCTGAAGACGTTTATCGACGCGGAACAGCGCACTACCCACACCATCATGTGGCAGGTGGCCATCCACGTGGCGTTCCTGGCCTCTGCGGTGGCGATGGCGTATGTCGACCGGATGGTGTCGCACCCGGCCGGCGCGCATGCCAAGCGCGAATCACATTAAGCTTTCCAAAAGCCAGGACTTGCCTCCGAACCGCGGCCATGTGCCGCGGTTTTTGCATTTGGCGTTCGGTGTCCGCGCCATGAGGCGCCGGCGACACCCCAGGAGGCTGTAGACCAATGTATGCAGCCGGGCAGACAGCCCCGGGGCAGTGTATGATTTCGGCCTGTGTTTCACCGCTGCCCACCCCACAAAATGACAGTCATCAAGCAAGAAGACCTCATCCAGAGCGTCGCCGACTCCCTGCAGTACATCAGCTACTACCACCCGATGGACTACATCACCAGCCTGGGCCGCGCCTATGAGCTGGAGCAGAGCCCGGCGGCCAAGGACGCGATCGCACAGATCCTGACCAACAGCCGCATGTGCGCGGAAGGCAAGCGTCCGATCTGCCAGGACACCGGCATCGTCACGGTCTTCGTCAAGGTGGGGATGGACGTGCGCTGGGACGGCGCCACCATGGGCCTGACCGACATGATCAACGAGGGTGTGCGCCGCGGTTACACGCACCCCGACAACGTGCTGCGTGCCTCGATCGTCAGCCCGCCCGAAGGCGGCCGCAAAAACACCAAGGACAACACCCCGGCCGTGATCCACTATGAAGTGGTGCCGGGCAACACCGTCGACATCCAGGTCGCGGCCAAGGGCGGCGGCTCGGAGAACAAGTCCAAGTTCGTGATGCTGAACCCGTCGGACTCGATCGTCGACTGGGTGCTGAAGACCGTGCCGACCATGGGCGCCGGCTGGTGCCCGCCGGGCATGCTGGGGATCGGCATCGGCGGCACCGCCGAGAAGGCGATGGTGATGGCCAAGGAATCGCTGATGGAATCCATCGACATCCAGGACATCATCGCCCGCGGCCCGAAGGACTGGGTCGAGGAACTGCGCGTCGAACTGTACGAGAAGGTCAACGCGCTGGGCATCGGCGCGCAAGGCCTGGGCGGCCTGGCCACCGTGCTGGACGTCAAGATCATGGCCTGCCCGACGCACGCCGCGTCCAAGCCTGTCGCGATGATTCCGAACTGCGCCGCCACCCGCCACGTGCACTTCACGCTGGACGGCAGCGGCCCGGCCAAGCTGGAAGCGCCGGACCTGTCGCAATGGCCGGAGGTCGAGTGGGCACCCAACACCGAGACCTCCAAGCGCGTGGACCTGAACACGCTGACGCCGGAAGAAGTCGCCTCGTGGAAGCCGGGCCAGACCCTGCTGCTCAACGGCAAGATGCTGACCGGCCGAGACGCCGCGCACAAGCGCATCGCCGACATGCTGGCCAAGGGCGAGAAGCTGCCGGTGGACTTCAAGAACCGCGTGATCTACTACGTCGGCCCGGTCGATCCGGTGCGCGACGAGGCGGTCGGCCCGGCCGGCCCCACCACCGCCACGCGCATGGACAAGTTCACCGAGATGATGCTGGCCGAAACCGGCCTGATCTCGATGATCGGCAAGGCTGAGCGCGGCCCGGCGGCAATCGAGGCCATCAAGAAGCACAAGTCGGCCTACCTGATGGCCGTGGGCGGTGCCGCCTACCTGGTGGCCAAGGCGATCAAGGAAGCCAAGGTGGTCGGCTTCGAAGACCTCGGCATGGAAGCCATCTACGAGTTCGACGTCAAGGACATGCCGGTGACGGTCGCCGTGGACAGCGAAGGCACCTCGGTGCACAAGACCGGCCCCGCCGAGTGGCAGGCCAAGATCGGCAAGATTCCGGTCGCCGCGCTGTAAGCATCGCCACGCGAGCGCATCACGCCGAGGCGGTAGAATCTGCCCTAGCACTCGAAAAAGCCGGGTTCCGACCCGGCTTTTTTCTGCCCTCTTCTTTCCAGTCCTTTCCAGTCGTCCTCGCATCCCAGTGAACCCAGCACCCATCGGCATCTTCGATTCCGGCCTTGGCGGCCTGTCCGTGCTGCGCGAGATCCGCGCGCTGCTGCCGCAAGAATCGCTGCTGTACCTCGCCGACTCGAAATATGCGCCTTACGGCGAGAAGCCCGAGACGTTCGTCGAGGCGCGCACGCTGCAGGCGTGCGAATGGCTGCTCGGCCAGGGCTGCAAGGCGCTGGTGATCGCCTGCAACACGGCGACCATGCACGCGGTGCAGACCTTGCGCGAGCGGCTGCCGGTGCCGATCATCGGCGTCGAGCCCGGCCTCAAGCCGGCCGCCGCGGCGAGCCGCAGCAAGGTGGTGGGCGTGCTGGCGACCGCCAACACCCTCAAGAGCGCCAAGTTCGGCCGGCTGCTGACCTCGCTCGAGCGCGAAAGCCGCTTTATCTGCGAGGCCGGCCTTGGCCTGGTATCGCTGATCGAGCAAGGCGACCTCGACGGCCCCGCCGTGCGCGAGCGCCTCGATGCCTACCTCACTCCCATGCTCGAAGCCGGCGCGGACACGCTGGTGCTGGGCTGCACGCACTACCCTTTCCTGTCCGGCACGATCCGCGAGATGGTCGGAGACCAACTGGCGCTGGTCGACACCGGCAGCGCCATTGCGCGCCAGCTCGCCCGCAAGCTGGCCGAGCACGGCCTTTGCGCGGACACCGGCGCGCTGCCGCGCGACCGCTTCGTTTCCACCAAGGACGCCGCGCACTTGCGCGCGATGGCAGCAGCGCTGCTGCGGGTGGACGCGGATGCGGAAACGGTGGTGATCGAGCCGGCGCCAGCGTTCTAGCCGGCGCCTGCCCTGCGGCAGGTTATTGCAGGAAGCCCAGCGGCCGGTGCTCCCGCACCTCCGGCTTGATGGCATGTTCCTGGCGCAGCTGCGCCAGGAATTCGTCCGGCGTCAGCGCCTCGCCCAGCAGCACGCACTGGCGCTTGACGGTGGCGAAGTCGCCTGGCGTCAGGCAATCCATCGCATCCAACTCGCGCCGCATGGCATCGGTCAGCAGCGTGGCGTCGCCGCCCAGCGCTTCGTCGACGAACATCGCCGCCCGTTGCTCCGGCCTCAGCGCCAGGAAGCGGATCTTGAACGAGAAGCGCCGCAGCGCGGCCTCGTCAATGCGGTCGAACAGGTTCGTGGTACAGATGAAGATGCCGTTGAAACGCTCCATGCCCTGCAGCATCTCGTTGACCTCGGAGATCTCGTAGTTACGCACCGCCTGCTGGCGGCTCTGCATGAAACTGTCCGCCTCGTCCAGCAACAGCACCGCGCCGTCTTCCTCGGCGCGCGCGAACATGGCCGCGATCTGCTGCTCGGTCTCGCCCACGTACTTGCTCATCAGGTCAGAGGCGCGCCGGATCATCAGCGGCAGGTCCAGCTCGGCGGCGATATGCTCGGCGAGCGCGGTCTTGCCGGTGCCGGGCGGCCCATAGAAGCACAGCGTGCCGCGCTGGCGCACGCGCAGTGCATCGACGATCTTCGCCACCTCATAGCGGGTTTCCAGGTGCAGGTTTTCCAGCCGGTAATGCGTGACCACCGGGCGGGCCTCGGCCTCCGGACGCAGGCCCATGGCGCGGTCGGCATGCTCCAGCTGGCGCAGGATCAGCGCTTCGACCGGTTCCGCCACGTCGGGCCGCGCCAGCTCGACAAAACGCGCCGCCGATTGCACCTGCGCCGGCGTCAGCGTCTTGCGGGCGGCCAGGCCGCTGATGAAGGCATCGCTGACATCGAGCCCACCCAGGTGCTTGCGGATGATGTTCTCGCGCACCAGCGGGGGCGGGATCTTCAGTTCGAGGTGAAACTGGAAGCGGCGCAGGTAGGCCGGGTCGATCTGCCGGATCGAATTGGAAATCCAGATCACCGGCACCGGGTTCTGCTCGAGGGTCTGGTTGACCCACGCCTTGCCGTTGACCGACGCGCGCGTATCTTCCTGGCCGAACAGGCTCATCAGCTCGCGCGCGCTGCCGGGGAAAACGTCCTCCACCTCATCGAACAGCAGCGCGGTATGCGCGCGGCCGCGCAGGAAGGCCTGCGATACCTGCAGCGAGCGGTAGCGGTCCTTGCCCGACAGGCTGTTGCCGTCGCGGTCCAGGCAATCCACCTCGTACAGCTCGCAACCGGCCTCGCGCGCCAGCAGGCGCGCAAATTCAGTCTTGCCGGTGCCGGGCGGGCCGTAGATCAGCACGTTGACGCCGCTGGCGTGCTGGCGCGTGGCGTTGGCGAGCAGCGCGCACAGGTAGCGGGCATCGGTCTCGACATGCGGGTAGTCGGCGACGGTCAGCGTGGGCGGCGCGGCCGGGCGTGTGAACACCGCCATCATCTCGGCCTCGTTGGCGTAATTGCCCAGCAGCACGTGCAGCAGCCGGTCGGACAGGCGCATCAGGTCGCCCAGGTCGGTGACGCTGTTCTCGGGCAGCGGCTGCTCGATCAGGTTCAGCGTTTCCAGCCGCGAGCCCGGTCGCAGCGACGCGGCCACGTCGGCCGCCCCGGCACCGGTCAGGCCGGCCAGGATCTGGAAGGCTTCCTGGCTGTGCGCGACCTTGCAATCGACCATGACCGCGCGCAGGTCGCGCTTGTACTTGGCCAGCGCCGCGTACAGCAGCAGCTTGCGCTCGTGGTCGGGCAGGTCCAGCACGCGGCTGAGCATGTCGATATTGCGCACCAGCAGCACGCGCTCGCCGTCCAGCCGCTGCGCGATGGCGGCGGCCGAGGCGTCGAACACGGCGAACATGTCCTTGGCATGGTGCTTGACGTACTCGTCGAGGTAATAGAACAGCGCGCTTTCGTCGAAGGCACTGTTCCACTGGCCGTGGCGGTCCAGGAATTCCTCGGGCGTCAGCCTCGCCGCGCCCTTCCACGCGGGCATGTCGGCGCAGCGGGCGGCCAGGAAGCGCTGCACGCGCAGCACCACCCCGTATGGCCACACCATTTCCTGCGCGCTGACGGTCAGCACATCGTTGATATTGCTGCGCAGGTTGAAGCGCGGACCCAATGCGCACACCACGCGCAGGGCAAATTGCGCGCACATCCAGTCCAGCGCGGAGCTGGACGACACCCCGGGCATGGAGCGCAGGAGCGTCGATCGGTCATCTTCAGCGGAACGTGTGAAATCCATGGACGGTTCCCCGAGTTCGCCGTGGCGGGGCCGACCGACCGGCGCACCGCCTCGTCTGCAGTTTCTTCCTATGCTAGCGCGCTTTGCTGCCCACCGCGCGGGGATAGGCAAAGCTGCCACCAGCGACTGTGGCCTGTGCCACCGAAGCTACGGATCCTTGCGGGCGCGCAAACCCGCGCAAGATAGCGCCAACCGCTCCACACGGCTGCCTGATCTGGCGGTATAACTTGCCGCGGCAGAAAATTCCAGTTGCGACGCACAAATCACAACAAATAAGAATCATTATCGTTTATACTTGCGCGCTGACACGCTGCCCCAGAGTGGCGCTCCCACGTCAACCTAGTTGAAGGAGCGTTTATCATGGAATTGCTGCTTAGCCTGCTGGTCGGTTGCGGCATCTCGCTGATCCTGTTTTACCGCAAGTGATGGCGCACGGTCGCTGCTGCTCGTGGCGCTGGTTGTACCGAGCCAGGCCCTCCTGCGCCTGCCGGCAGACTTTTGTTGTTGACACATGTTCGATCAACGCTTCTTCAAGATTACGCTCGCCGTCCTGCTGTTCCACGCCGGCCTGCTCTACCTGATCCAGAGCGGCCTGGGCCGCAAGCTGACCGAGGCGGTGGTCGCCCCCGAGATCGTCGCCCGCATCATCCCGCTCGAACCGCCCAAGCAAGAGGCCCCGCCCGAGCCGCCCAAACCCAAGCCCAAGCAGGAAACGCCGCCGAAGCAGGTCAAGGTGACCACGCCCAAGCCGGCGCCGCAGCCCAAGCCGACTCCGCAGCCGGTGGCCAACCTGCCGCCGACCCCGAGCGCGCCGGAAGCGCCGGCCGCACCGCCTGCGCCGCCCGCACCGCCTGAACCCGCTCCGGCGCCCGTTTCCGCCGCGCCGCGCGCCGTCGGCATCGGTGAAATCCAGTGCACGCCGCCCCAACCGAAGTATCCTTCTCAATCGCGCCGCATGGGCGAGACCGGCAGGACAGTGGTGCGCCTGACCACAGATGAAGGCGGCAAGGTCGTCAAGACTTCCGTGGTGTCGTCGAGCGGCTCGTCGCGCCTGGACCAGGCCGCGGTGGAAGCCGTGCAGGCCATGCGCTGCAAGCCTTACACGGACAACGGCCGTGCCATCGCCGTCACGGCGCAGCAGCCAATCGGCTTCGAACTGAACTGATCACCGATCCGCTACCGGATTTCCGATCATCCGATCTGACCTAAACCAAGCGAACTCACCAGGAACCAACCCATGCAGGACCTCGGACTCTCCCACCTCTGGACGCAAGGCGACTTCGTCATGCGTGCGACCGCCATCATTCTGCTGATCATGTCGCTCGCCTCTTGGATCGTGATCTTCACCAAGGCCTGGGATCTGGTGCGCCTGAAGAAGATGGCGCAAGGCGCGGAAAAGCGCTTCTGGCACTCGGACGACTTCGACCATGCGCTGGAAACCCTGGGCGCCAATGATGCCAACCCGTTCCGCACGCTGGCCATCGCCGGCAAGGAAGCCGCCCAGCACCACCGCGCCAGCCAGCCGCAGCTGCACGACGTGATGGATATCTCCGACTGGCTGACCCGCTCGCTCAAGAGCTCGATCGACGACGCCGTGGCGCACATGCAGTCGGGCCTGGCGGTGCTGGCTTCGGTGGGCTCGACCGCACCGTTCGTCGGCCTGTTCGGCACGGTGTGGGGCATCTACCACGCGCTGATCGGCATCGGCGCCTCGGGCGTTCCGACCATCGACAAGGTCGCCGGCCCGGTGGGCGAGGCCCTGATCATGACCGCCTTCGGCCTGGCCGTGGCAATCCCCGCGGTGCTGGGCTATAACGCACTGACGCGGGGCAACAAGGCGGTGATCTCCAAGCTCAACCGCTTCGCCCACGACCTGCACGCCTACTTCGTGACCGGCGCCCGCGTGCGCCCCACCGGTGCCCGCAGCGAAGACGGCACCGTGCGCCTGGCCGCGGCCCAGCGCTAATCCGCAAGCAAGGAAGTCATCATGGCATTCGGTACTCTCGACGGTGACGACGACGAGGTGATGAGCGAGATCAACATGACGCCGCTGGTCGACGTCATGCTGGTGCTGCTGATCATCTTCATCATCACCATCCCCGTGATCAACCACGCGGTGAAGATCGACCTGCCGCGCGCCACCAACTCCCCGAACGATCCCAAGCCGCAGAACATCAACGTCTCGATCGACGCCAGCGGCAAGGTGTTCTGGAACCAGGTGGAAGTGGACCAGGCCACGCTGGAAAGCAATATTTCGCTGGCCGCGCAGCAGCAGCCGCAGCCTGAGCTGCACCTGCGCGCCGACCGCGAGGTGCGCTACGAGCGCGTGGCCGAAGTCATGGCCGCCGCGCAGCACGGCGGCCTGGGCAAGATCGGCTTTATCACCGAACCCAAGCAATAAGGAGGCGCGCCGGCAGGCGTTGCGCTCTGGAAGGGCATCCCGCGGGATGCCCTTTTTCGTTTACTGGCCGCTCGCCGCTGCAGGGCGCTGGACCGGATCGCTGTTTGTCGAATCTTCGATCCATGCTATTGTAATGATAACAATTCGCATTTATGATTCATCCATCGATTGCGCCATCGGTGGCGCACCCCTGATGCCTTTTCCCCTGCGCGCCCATGGCGCCAGGCCGACCCGGAGCCAGATGATGAGCACTCTTTCCCTGCCGCTGTCGCAACCGCGTGAAGTCACCCGCCGCCGCCTGTCGCTGCGCCGTGTCGAGGTGGCCCAGCCGCGCCGCGAGACCGCAGCCGCGAAAGCAGCCCCGTCGACGATCGCATCCATGAAATCGGCCGTAGCCGCCCTGCCCGCCCGGCTGGAAGCGTTGGTGCGCGACAGCCTGTCGTCGGCGCCCGCCGGCGAACCGGTCGCACTTGACGCGATCATGCGCGGCAACAGCACGCTGCCGATCCTGCATAACGGCGAGGTCTACACGCTGCGCGTGACGCGCTATGGCAAGCTGATCCTGACCAAATGACGCATCCTTGAGGCAAGGCCATGCGCTGAAGCCGAAGGGAACTGTTTGAGGCCCGCGTCTGCCGCGGGTGCCACGCAAGTGGCAGTACAGACTTTTGTGGGGACCACCTCGGAACGAGGTGTTGGGCAGTAGCCAGGTGCTGGCGCCGCGGCGGGAATTCCAGACCCCTCGCCATATCGGCCACACCCAGCCATGCCCTCTTTTATTCTGCCCCGCAGGCCCTGGCCTGCGGGGCTCTTTCATGCGCGGCTGGTGCCGCGCAACGGGCCCTGCTATTACAGGCCCAGAGCGGCGATGCCGGCGCGGGCAATCTGCGCGTCTTCGGTCGACTTCACGCCCGAAACGCCAACGGCACCGACCACCTGCTCGTTGGCGACGATAGGCACGCCGCCCTCCAGCATGCCCTGCAACACCGGTGCGGTCATGAACGAATAGCGGCCGTTGTTGATCATGTCTTCGTAGATCTTCGATTCACGACGGCCCAGGGCGGACGTACGGGCCTTTTCCGCGGCGATATGGGCCGAGATCGGCGCGGCGCCGTCCAGGCGCTGCATCGCCAGCATATGGCCACCGTCATCGACCACGACGATGGACACGGCCCAGTGATGGTTCTTCGCTTCGGTTTCCGCCGCGGCCATGATCTTCTTCACATCGTCTGCCGTCAGAACCGTCTTTTGCTGCATGCCACTCTCCTGGTCATTCATTTGGTTGGAGACCGAAGTATACCCCGCACCCCATGCCATCGTCATCGCGCCCACACGGCAGCGGCGGGCAAGAAAATGGCCCGCACAGGCGGGCCATTCGTCATGCAGACACGGCGGCAATCAAGCGCCGTCGGTGTACGGATCCGGCTTGCCGATGCGGGCACCGTCGGTGTAAGGGTCAGGCTTGCCGATGCGCGCGCCGTCGGTGTACGGGTCGGTCTTGCCGACGCGGGCGCCATCGGTGAACGGATCGACCTTGCCCATGCGGGCGCCGTCCAGGTACGGGTCAGGCTTGCCGGTCGCGGCGAACGAGGCGGTGGACACTGCGCACAGCGCGGCCAGCACGGAGGCGGCGGCAATTGATTGTTTGAGCTTCATGAGATTCCCCTTGCAATTCTGGTCGGTAAGGCACCGCGGCGGACGACTCCTGAAACAAAAAGAGCCGCCGTCATCGCGATGTCATGCCTCTAGTTTAGGGAAAACCCTTAAGACGATAGACGTGACGCTTTGAGCAGTCCGTTCAAATAATTTGATGGGCGTCAAACTAGGGAATCCTCCAGGGAACCGGCGCCTGCGGCTCGTGTCGCGATATGCAAGCCAAAAGGAAAGGGCCCCGCAGGGCCCTGTATTCCACAGCGTTTCGGCGCCGGCCGGTCAGTCGTGACGCCAGCGGCCATGACCGCGGTAGCCCGGCGGACCATAGTAACCGTGGTGATGGCCACCATAGTAGCGCGGCGGGCCATAGTAGCGCGGGCCGTAATAGACCGGGCGCGGACGCACCACCACGGCCGGCGGGCCGTAGTAGACCGGTGCCGGGGCCACCACCACCGGCGGCGCATAGTAGGCCGGAGCGGGCGGATAGTAGGCCGGCGCGCCAACCACGACGCCCGGCACGCCAATCGCGACGCCGACGCTCACATGGGCCATCGCGGCCCCGGATGCCAGCCCGGCTGCGACACCGAATGCTGCGAGCCACCAACGTTTCATATCCGCCTCTCAGAATTTGAGATTTCTCTTACTCGGTATTGTAGAGGGCCTGAATTTTCCAGGTGCAACCGAAGGCACGACATTGTTACTAGCCGTAACAGTGCGTCACTTTTTCCTTCCGCGACGCCATCTGCTTGGCCAAGCAAATTAAAGCCTGCGGCGCGCTTGCATCCGGATTGCGAAGCCACCACAATACCGGGCTTGCCGTGCGGCCGTGGAGAAATTGGTAGACTCAGCAGACTTAAAATCTGCCGCCTTTCCAGGCTTACGGGTTCGAGTCCCGTCGGCCGCACCAGGGCCACCGCAGCGGCAACCTTGCGCCAAATACAAAAGAGGAGGCTCTCGCCCCCTCTTCAGCCCTTCGCGCTGGGTCGTGCTTTACGCCGCTTTACGCCGCTTTACGCCATCATTTAGGCCATCACGTAGCACATCAGCGCACCGACCCCCATCAGGAACACAAACAGCACCCCGGCCAGTGCCAGCGGCTTGCGTCCGGCGCGCACCAGGTCGCCGATGCGGGTATGCAGGCCGATGGCCAGCATCGCACACGCCAGCAGCCAGTTATCCAGCGCGATCAACGGGGCCTTCCAGGCAGCGGGCACCGTGCCGGCCGAGTTGAGTGCCATTACCGCGACAAAACCCACCGCAAACCACGGCACCGACTTCAGGATCCCGGAGAAGCGGCCCTTGCCGGCAGGTGCCTGGCCTGCCTCGGCCTTGCCTTGCGGCCACAGCGCCATCACCAGCAGCAGCGGCCCCAGCGCCAGCACGCGCACCATCTTGGCCACCACCGCGGCATCGGCGGTCGGCTCGCTGATCATTTTGCCCGCGGCGATCACCTGCGCCACTTCATGCAACGTCGCGCCGGTGAAGATGCCGAACATGCGCTCGCTGACCGACCAGTGCCAATGGCCGTTGGCCAGTTCGAACAGATAGGGATAGAGCAGCATGCCGACGGTGCCGAACAGCACCACCGTGGCGACCGCCACCGCGGTCTGGCGATCGTCGGTGCGTACCACCGACGACACCGCGATGGCCGCGGCCGCGCCGCAGATGGCGCTGCCGGAACTGACCAGGATCGCTTCGCGGCGGCTCAGGCCGAAGAAGGTCGTGCCGACCCAGGTGCCGAACAGCAGCGTGGCGACCAGCATCGTCAGCGGCACCACGATACCCGGCAGGCCCAGCGCGACGATGGACGCGAATGTCAGCCGCAGGCCGTAGAGTGCCACGCCAAGCCGCAGCAGGTAATGGCGCGCCACCTGCATCCCGGGTGCCAGCGGCGCCAGCCAGTGCTTCGGCAGCGTATTGGCGGCGACCATGCCGGCGCACATGGCGAGCGTCAGCGCGCTCAGGCCGTAGCGGGCAATCGCCGGATGCTCGGCCAGCGCCAGTGCCAGCCAGGCAATGCCGCCCAGCGGCACCAGCGTCAGCAGGCGCTGTGACCAGGGCGGGGAAGCCGCTGCCGGCGTGGCGACTGCGGTGCGGGGGGCGCTGCTGGAAGTGGCGGAAGACATGGCAGTTCACTTGTTATGTAGTGACTCCAGCGTACTGGCCCGCCCCTAACCCGTAAAACGGGTAATATCGTTATGCGTTATCTATTCTTTCGATATGGAATCCCGTCCAGAGCCCCGCCCCGAGCAACGCCCCCTGCGCCTCACGCTGCGCCAGCTGTCCGTCTTCGTCGCCGTGGCCCAGCACGGCAGCACCATGGCAGCCGCGCAGGCGCTGGCGATGTCGCAGTCAGCGGTCAGCGCTTCACTGGCAGAGCTCGAACGTGCGCTGGACAGCCCGCTGTTCGATCGCATCGCACGCCGGCTCAGCATCAACGAGACCGGCCGCCAGTTCTTCCCGCGCGCGCTGGCGCTGCTGGACCAGGCGCATGAGCTGGAGCGCTTTGCCACACAGACCGGGGTGCAGTTGCGCATCGCGGCCAGCAATACCATCGGCAGCTATATCCTGCCGCCGCTGCTGGCGGGATTCCGTCATTCGCGCAGCGGGCCCTGCACGCTGGACCTGCGCATCGGCAACACCCGCGAAGTGCTGCAGTCGCTGCTGCAGTTCGAAGCCGACATCGGCCTGGTGGAAGGCGCCAGCCACGAGCGCGACCTGCGCAGCATGCACTGGTGCGATGACGAGATGGTGGTGGTGGTTGGCCCGTCGCATCCGCTGGCGCTCACGCCGAACGACCTGGTGGCACTGCGCGACGCCGAATGGATCGTGCGCGAACCAGGCTCGGGCACGCGCGAGGTGATCGAGGAACGCCTGGTGCCGTTGCTGGGCGAACTGCGCTTCGCGCTGGAACTGGGCAACGCCGAAGCAATCAAGCGCGCGGTGATGAGCGGCTTCGGCGTCAGTTGCCTGTCGTTGTACGTGGTGCGCGACGAACTCGCGCAAGGCACGCTGGTGGCGATCCGCGAAGGCTTGCCGCGCATCGTGCGGCCGCTGCAACTGGTCGTGCACCAGGACAAGTTCCCGACGCAAGGCCTGCTGGCCTTCACCGAATACCTGCGCACCATGGCGCCGCGTATCGGCGCGTGACGCCTCCTGCGGGCCGCCTGAGCGCGGACAGCTATGCCGCCTGCGGCTCGCTGCGCTTGCTGCGCGCGGTGTACAGGTCGAGCAGGTGGAACAGCACCGGATTGAGCATGATCGACAGCAGCGCACCCGCCAGGATCAATGCCTGGCCGCGCTCGGGCAGGATGTTCAGGTACACGCCCAGGCTCGCCAGGATGAAGGAGAACTCGCCGATCTGCGCCAGGCTGACGGCAATCGTCATGCCGGTCTGCCCGGAGTGCCCGAACACCCGTACGATGCCCATCGCCGCCAGCGATTTGCCGACCACGATGATAAACAGCGTCGACAGCACGCCCCATGGGTCGTTGACCAGCACCATGGGATCGAACAGCATGCCGACCGAGACGAAGAACAGCACCGAAAAGGCATCGCGCAGCGGCAACGATTCTTCGGCCGCGCGATGGCTGAATTCAGATTCGGCCAGCACCATGCCGGCAAAGAAGGCCCCCAGTGCGAAGGACACGCCAAATAGTGAATACGCGCCATAGGCAACGCCCAGCGCGGTCGCCAGCACGCCCAGGCGGAACATCTCGCGATTGCCGGTCCAGACGATGCGCTCGAGCATCCACGGAATAAAGCGGCGCCCGATCACCAGCATGACCGCGACAAAGGCGGCGACCTTGCCCAGCGTCGAGAGCACCGCCAGCAGGACGTCGCCGGTGCCCGGACTGCCTTCGGCGCCGGCGTCCGCGGCGCCGGCAAGCAGACCCGCCATCGCTGGCAACAGCACCAGCGCGAGCACCATGGCCAGGTCTTCAACGATCAGCCAGCCTACTGCGATCCGCCCCTGGGGCGATTCCACCAGGTCGCGCTCCTGCAGCGCCTTGAGCAGGACCACGGTACTGGCCACCGACAGCGCCAGGCCGTACACCAGCCCCTGCCCCCACGACCAGCCGAAACCCCACGCCACCAGCATGCCGAGGAAGGTCGCGATACCGATCTGCACGACCGCCCCGGGGATCGCGATGCGCTTCACCGCCATCAGGTCCTTGATCGAGAAATGCAGCCCGACGCCGAACATCAGCAGAATCACGCCGAGTTCGGCAAGCTCCGGCGCGAGCGCCTGGTCGGCCGTGTAGCCCGGCGTATGCGGTCCCACCACGATCCCCGCGCACAGGTAGCCGATCAGCGGCGGCAGCCGCAGCTTGCTGGCGATAGCGCCAAGGACGAAGGCCAGGACGATACCACCGACGATGGTGCTGATGAGCGGGGTGGCGTGATGCATGCGCGCGGGGTTCCTCGTGTCAGGGGCTGGACGGCGATGGCTGGATTCCACCCGCCCTCCCCGCGCGCCACGATGCCATGACCCACCATGCGGCGCGCACCAGCGGTCGGCGCGGCACGATGGCAGCCTCGTAACGGGACAAGCAGGGAAAGAACGGGAAGTGCCGCAGCGGCCCCGGACACGCTGGAGGCGCATCACGGATCGGGAATGGCGTATGACATGCTGCGCCGCGATCCATCGCGCGGCGCACCCGGAAAAGCGTACGACAGGAGTAATGTAACATGCCCGCCGCGCGCTCAAAGCGCAGAAATGCGAGGCAATTCGCGGCGCGGGGCGGCTGCGCGAGGCTGGGCGAACGAGCGCTAAACATGCGCAAAGCAAAAACGGCGCCCAAGGGCGCCGTTTTTGCTTTGCAACTGGAGGCGGAGGTCGGAATCGAACCGGCGTACACGGCTTTGCAGGCCGCTGCATAACCACTCTGCCACCCCGCCAGGTGACGTGATGCTGGATTGTAGCCGCATTCAGCCGATGCTGCCGGCTGGCCTGCCACGGCAATTCAACCCAAACAAAAAGGGAAGCGTTGCTTCCCTTTGGGGATTGGAGCGGGAGACGAGTCTCGAACTCGCGACCTCAACCTTGGCAAGGTTGCGCTCTACCAACTGAGCTACTCCCGCGTACAACTTTTTGCTGCCGGCCCGGCCAGTGCCATGCACGTTGCCGAACCCTTCGATAACCTGGAGCGGGAGACGAGTCTCGAACTCGCGACCTCAACCTTGGCAAGGTTGCGCTCTACCAACTGAGCTACTCCCGCAGGGTACTGCTTCAAAAACTTTTAAGGCATTTTATTTCGCAATTTTGCGCTATCACACAACATCTTGCGCCAAACCTGCCTTATCTCGCTGCTTTCGTTTGCGTCGTCAGCAACGAGAATGAGATTATGCAAAAAGCTCTTCTCTGCGTCAACACCTTTTTGGAATTTCTTTTCACTTCCGGGCGCCGGCACCCGCCACGACGCTGCTGCGCTCCCGGATCTGCGGCCAGGCTAGCTTCATGTAATAGATCATCGACCACAGCGTCAGCACCGCGGCCAGGTAGATCATCCACGTGCCCAGCACATAGGCGTCGAAGCCGAACAGCTGACCGCTGAACAGCAGCAGCGGGATCGCGATCATCTGCACTGTGGTCTTCAGCTTGCCGAGGAAGTTCACTGCCACGCTCTTGGACGCGCCGATCTGCGCCATCCACTCGCGCAGCGCCGAGATCGTGATCTCGCGGCCGATGATGACCAGCGCGATCAGGTCGGTGACCCGATCCAGCGCCAGCAGCGACAGCAGCGCGGCCGTCACCATCAGCTTGTCGGCGACCGGGTCCAGGAATGCGCCGAACGACGAGGTCTGGTTCCAGCGCCGCGCCAGGAAGCCGTCGAGCCAGTCCGTCACCGCGGCGATGATAAAGAACGCCGCCGCCGTCAGGTTCTTGGTGTGCATGGGAAGCCATGCGTCGGGCAGGTAGAACACGCCCACCACCAGGGGAATCATGGCGACACGAAGCCAGGTCAGCAGGATCGGAATATTGAAAGGCATGGAACTCGGGCGGCGGGGGAACGTGACCAATCCCGCGATTGTCGCCGATTTCGGGACCAATCGACCATCATTGGTCATTTTCCTGCCCGCGCCGGCAACGCCGCGGGTCAATGCAGCTGCCGGTAGATCTCCTCGGCCAGCCCGCGCGAGATGCCCTCGACGCTGGCCAGCTCGTCGATACTGGCGGCCATCACGCCGCGCAGGCCGCCGAAACGGGTCAGCAGCTTCTGCCGCCGGCGTGCGCCCACGCCTTCGATCTCTTCCAGCCGCGAGGTCGTGCGCGCCTTGGCCCGGCGCGCGCGCATGCCGGTGATGGCGAAGCGGTGGGCCTCGTCGCGGATCTGCGCCACCAGCATCAGCGCCGCGCTGCCCTGCCCCAGCTCCAGCGACGGCCGGCCGTCGGCGAACACCAGTGTCTCGAGGCCGACCTTGCGCCCCTCGCCCTTGGCCACGCCGACCAGCAGGCCGATATCCAGCCCCAGCTCCTCGAACACCTGGCGCGCCACCTCGACCTGGCCCTTGCCGCCGTCGATCAGCACTATCTGCGGCAGCAGCGCAGTGGCTTCGCTGCCTGCCTGCGCGCCGCCGTCTTCCTGCATCAGCTCGACCAGCTTCTGGTAGCGCCGCGTCAGCACCTGGCGCATGGCGGCATAGTCGTCACCGGGGATGATGTCCTGGATGTTGTAGCGGCGGTATTCGCTGTTCTGCATGTCATGGTGGTGGTACACCACGCACGACGCCTGCGTCGCCTCGCCGGCGGTATGGCTGATATCGAAGCACTCCGCCCGCAGCAGCGCCAGGTCTTCCAGATCCAGGCCGATGGTTTCCGCCAGCGCGCGCGTACGCCCCTCCTGGCTGCCCTGCTCGGCCAGCCGGCGCGACAGCGCCAGCGCCGCGCCCTGCTGCGCCATCTCCAGCCACACCTTGCGCTGGCCCTGCGGCTGGCGCACCAGCGTCACCTTGCGGCCGGCGTGCAGCGACAGCGCCTCCAGCACCGCGCCGTCGTCCGGCATATGGCTGACGACGATGATGGGGGGTGCGGATTGCTCCAGGTAGTGCTGCACCATGAAGGCGGACAACACCCGTGCGGCGATGCGCTCGACGGTGAGCGGTAGTGCAGCCTCGGCGGCGCCGGCTTCGTCCAGCGTGTCGCGCTGGTCGGCATCCTCGACGATCATCGCGGCCTCGTCGGCATGGGCCGGGAAATAGGCCTTGTCGCCGAGATGCCGCCCGCCGCGCACCATGGCCAGGTTGACGCAGGCGCGCCCGCCTTCCACCGCCACGGCCAGCACGTCGATATCGCGCGCCTGCCCGCCCACTTCCTCCACCGCCTGGCGCTTGAGCACGGTCGACAGCGCCGCGATCTGGTCCCGCACCGCGGCGGCCTGCTCGAACTCGAGCCGCTCGGCATGCTGCTCCATCTTGCCCTGCAGGCCTTCCAGCACTTCGGTCTGGCGGCCCTGCAGGAAGCGCGCCGCGTTGGCCACGTCACGCGCGTAGTCCTCTTCGCTGATGGCGTTGACGCACGGGCCCGTGCAGCGATGGATCTGGTGCAGCAGGCAAGGCCGGGTGCGGTTGTTGAAGACGGTGTCCTCGCAAGTGCGCAGCTGGAACACCTTCTGCAGGATCTGCATGCTCTCGCGCACCGCATAGGCGCTCGGGAACGGGCCGAAGTACTGGTGCTTGCGGTCGGTGGCGCCGCGGTAGTACGCCATGCGCGGGAAGCGGTGCCCGGTCAGCTTCAGGAACGGGTACGACTTGTCGTCGCGGAACAGGATGTTGTAGCGCGGCGCCAGCGCCTTGATCAGGTTGTTCTCGAGCAGCAACGCCTCGGCCTCGGTGCGCACCACCGTGGTCTCGATACGGGCGATGCGCGCGACCATCATCGCGATGCGCGGCGACAGCTGGGTCTTGGTGAAATAGCTCGAGACCCGCTTCTTCAGGTCGCGCGCCTTGCCGACATACAGCACATTGCCGGCGGCATCGAAATAGCGGTACACGCCGGGCAGGCCCGGCAGGCGCGAGATGACCGGCTTGGGGTCGAAGGGCTCCGGCGGCAATTCGCCCGGAGCGCCCGGAGCTTCGGCGGCGATCTCGGGCTGCACGTCAGCCGGAACGTCGGCCGGCGTTTCGGCCGCCACATCGGCCTCGGGTTTCGGTGAATCGGATTGCTGGTCGGACATTGGGGGACGGTGACCGCTACACGGCTCGCGCGCAACAAAGTGACGCGGCCTCTAAAATCGCAAGTTTAGAGCAATTCAGCGCGCGTCCCGCCCGCGCGCGCCTTTACCCGCCATGCCTATCCGCTCCTGGGACATCTTCTGCACCGTGATCGACAATTTCGGCGACATCGGCGTCTGCTGGCGGCTGGCCCGCCAGCTCGCGCAGGAGCACGGGCACGCAGTGCGGCTATGGGTCGATGACCTGGCGAGCTTCGCGCGGCTGGCGCCTGAACTCGATACCGGCGCCACCGTGCAGCGCCTGGCGGGCGTGGAAATTCGTCCGTGGCGGCCGGCAGGCCCGGGTGATGATAGCGACGTGGATGACACCGCCGGGGTGGCGCCACACGATGCCGTCATCGAAGCCTTCGCCTGCGAAGTGCCGCAAGCCTTCCTGGCCCGCATGGCCGCGCGCGACCCCAAGCCCGCCTGGATCAACCTGGAATACATGAGCGCCGAACAGTGGGTGCGGGAGCATCATGCGATGCCCTCGCCCCATCCGCGGCTGCCGCTGGTAAAGCACTTCTTCTTCCCCGGCTTCGAGCCCGGCACCGGCGGCCTGTTGCGGGAATCGATGC
This sequence comes from Cupriavidus sp. L7L, assembly GCF_004353535.1. Taxonomy (NCBI): domain Bacteria; kingdom Pseudomonadati; phylum Pseudomonadota; class Betaproteobacteria; order Burkholderiales; family Burkholderiaceae; genus Cupriavidus; species Cupriavidus sp. L7L. The sequence continues at coordinate 64,267 of NZ_SMNY01000020.1, read as the reverse complement.
TGGGCGCGCAGCGCGCCGCCTTCCTTGGCGGAACAGCCGCCCAGGCTGCCTTGTGGCATCGGCTGAGCGTGACGCCCCGGCCCGACGCGCTGCGGGTGAGCCTGTTTGCCTACCGCAACCCGGCCCTGCCCGCGCTGCTGGAGCAATGGCGCGAAGGCGCCGAGACGGTCCATTGCCTGGTGCCCGCCGGCCTGGCTGCGGACCAGGTCGCCGAATGGCTGGGCGCGCCGCTGCGGATCGGCGACCCGGTGGAACGTGGCAGCCTGTGCGTGCAGCTGATCCCATTCGTACGCCAGGAGCACTTCGACGAACTGCTGTGGGCCTGCGACCTGAACTTCGTGCGGGGCGAGGACTCTTTCGTCCGCGCGCAGTGGGCAGCGCGGCCACTGGTCTGGCATATCTACCCGCAGGACGATGCGGCACACGAGGTCAAGCTCGATGCCTGGCTCGACCTGTTCCGCCAAAGCGGGGTGGCATCCGACGCCGCCGCTGCATTAACCGATTTCTGGCACGCGTGGAACGGCTATGGCGTTCCCGTCGACTGGCCACGCCTGCGAGCGCATCTGGAGGCACTTGCCGCAACCGCGCCGCGCTGGGAGCGGCGCTTGCAGCATCCCGGAGATCTTGCCGCCAACCTGGTGGCGTTTTGCGAAAATCAGGTAAAATAACCGGTTGATTCAAATGGCGACCGGGCCGGAGAACCGGGTCCTCTCCCATGCGTCGAACGCGGGGGCTGAAGACCTGAATGCAAGCTGAGCACGGGGTCGCGAGCGCGTGGGATACCGGCTTCGGCGGCTTTCGGTGGAGCATCTGCCCGACCGCAGCGGTAATGCCGGCAGCGCGCCTTCGCCATTCCAGATTCCTACTTTCTTATTCAGGAAAACAGTTCAGATGAAAATCGCACAGGAACTCCGCGTCGGTAACGTGTTCATGATCGGCGGCGATCCGATGGTCGTGCAGAAGGCCGAGTACAACAAGTCGGGCCGCAACGCAGCCGTGGTCAAGATGAAGTACAAGAACCTGCTGACCGACGCCCCGGGCGAGTCGGTGTTCAAGGCCGACGACAAGTTCGAAGTCGTGGTGCTGGAGCGCCGCGAGTGCACCTACTCGTACTTCGCCGACCCGATGTACGTGTTCATGGACGCCGACTACAACCAGTACGAAGTCGAGCAGGACAGCATGGGTGACTCGCTGAACTACCTCGAAGACGGCATGAACGTCGAAGTCGTGTTCTACAACGACAAGGCCATCTCGGTCGAAATGCCGACCACGCTGGTCCGCGAAATCGTCTACACCGAGCCGGCCGTCAAGGGCGACACCTCGTCGGGCAAGGTGCTCAAGGGCGCCAAGATCAACACCGGTTTCGAACTGCAAGTCCCGCTGTTCTGCAACATCGGCGACAAGATCGAAATCGACACCCGTACCGGCGAATACCGCAGCCGCGCCAACTAAGGCGCGCGCAAGGTCCCGGCTCGCACAGCGGGACCGGCAAGGAAAAAGGCAGCCTCGGCTGCCTTTTCTGTTTTTGTACGCCCGCGGATCAGGCGATCAGCTCGTACTCGCGCAGCGTGCGCAGCGCAGCGCGGTATTCGCCTTCGCCCTGCAGCTTGTTCCAGTCCATCGGCTTGCGGCGCGGGAACAGCTTGCGGACGCGGCGCTGCGAGGCCTTGTCGATGCCTGTGTCGAGTTCGGTCAGCAACTGGTCGGCGCGATCCGGGTGGTTGCAGATCAGCACCATGTCGCAGCCTGCCGCCAGCGCGGCGCGCGCGGCCTCGGTCACGTTGCCGGCCACGCTGGCGCCCTCCATGCTGAGGTCGTCGCTGAAAATCACGCCTTCGAAGCCCAGTTGCGCGCGCAGCACGTCCTGCAGCCAGTAGCGCGAGAAGCCGGCCGGATTCGGGTCGACCTTGGGATAGATCACGTGCGCCGGCATCACCGACGACAGGCCCAGGCCCAGCCATTCATACGGACGCGCGTCCTGTTCGAGGATCTCGTCCAGCGTACGTTCGTCGACCGGGATCGCCACGTGCGAGTCGGCTTCGACATAGCCGTGGCCGGGAAAGTGCTTGCCGCAGTTGCTCATGCCGGCCAGCAGCAGGCCGTGGTTGAGGTGGCCGGACAGCATCGTCACCACGCGCGGGTCGGCATGAAAGGCGCGGTCGCCGATCACGGCACTGCGCCCGTAGTCGAGGTCCAGCACCGGCGTGAAGCTGAAATCGATGTCGCAGGCGCGCAGCTCGGCCGCCAGCACATAGCCGCATGCCACCGCGGCGCGCGTGGCCGCCAGCACATCGCGGTCCCACAGCTCGCCCAGCCGATGCATCGCCGGCAGCTGGGTAAAGCCGTCGGTCTTGCAACGCTGCACACGGCCGCCTTCATGGTCGATGCAGATCAGCACGTCGTCGCGCACCGCGCGGATCGCGCGCGTCAGCGCCTGCAGCTGCGCGCGCGATTCGAAATTGCGCGCGAACAGGATCACGCCGCCGGTCAGCGGATGCGCGATGCGGCGCGCATCGTCGGTATCGAGCTGCTTGCCGACGACGTCGAGGACCACCGGGCCCGGCCGCTTGCCGGAGTTCTTCTTGGACATGGAAGTGGTTGGATTCACAAGGCTTTGGTTTGAGGAGCCGCCCCGCCGGTGCGCTCGGCAATGGCGAAGGCGACCGCATAGTCATGTTCGTCACTGACACTGACCCGCACGGTGAGACCGCGTTCCGCAAGCCATGCCGCCAGTTCGCCGTGGCATACCGGCGCAGGCTCGCCCGAAGGCAGGTTCATCAGCTCCATCGCGCGCCACGTCATCGGCCAGCGCATGCCCAGGCCGATCGCCTTGGAAAAGGCTTCCTTGGCGGCAAAGCGCGTGGACAGGAAGGCGAGTCCGCGCTTCTCGGAACGCGCCTTGCGCGCGTGGTACTTGGCCAGCTCGTTGGGTCCCAGCACCTTTTCCGCGAAGCGGCCGTGGGTGCGTTCCATCACGCCCTGCACGCGGGCGATCTGGATGATGTCGGTGCCGACGCCGTAGATCACGCCGGCGCGCCCGCGATGGGATAGCGCGTGCCCAGGCGCGCGGCCACCATGATGGCCTTCATCTCGCGCACCGCGTTCTGCCAGCCGACGAACACCGCATGCGCGACGATGGCATGGCCGATGTTCAGCTCCTTGATGCCGGGCAGCGCCGCGATGGGCTGGACATTGGTGTAGTGCAGGCCGTGTCCGGCGTTGACCACCAGCCCATGCTTCAGGCCTGCGTCGACACCCTCGGCGATGCGGCGGAATTCCGCCGCCTGCTGGTCGGGCGCATGCGCATCGGCATAAGCGCCGGTATGCAGCTCGATCACCGGCGCGCCACACGCGGCCGCGGCGGCGATCTGGTCGGGATCGGCATCGATGAACAGCGACACACGGATGCCGGCGCCGGCCAGCTGCGCGCAGGCGGCCTTGACCTGCTCGAAGCGCCCGGCCACGTCGAGGCCGCCTTCGGTGGTCACTTCTTCGCGGCGCTCGGGCACCAGGCACACGTCCTGCGGGCGGATCTCGCAGGCGATATCGAGCATCTCCTGCGTGATCGCGCATTCGAGGTTCATGCGCGTGGCCAGTTGCGGGCGCAGCGCGCGCACGTCGGCGTCGCGGATATGGCGGCGGTCTTCGCGCAGGTGCAGCGTGATCAGGTCGGCGCCGGCTTCCTCGGCCTGCAGCGCAGCCTGGATGGGGTCGGGATACACGGTGCCGCGCGCGTTGCGCAGCGTGGCGACGTGGTCGATATTGATGCCAAGGTCGATGACGCCCGGATTTGCGTGGAAGATCATGCGAGCAGGAGAGATTCGGATTGGAATGATTCGGTCACAGATACTGCAGGTCGATCAGTATCTGGCGCGTTTTCAGCGGTTCGCCTTGCAGATAATAATGCAGCAGGAAGCGCATCAGCGCCCGGCTTTGCGCCGCGGTCTGCGCGCGGCTGTAATCGTCCTGCGCCATGTCGAGCAGCGTCTGGCCCGACACCACCGGCCAGGACGAAGGGTCGCTCGGCTGGGCGCGGCGCACGCCGCGCTCGGGCTGGTAGACATAGTCGAGCCCCGGCTGCACGCGCTCGCCGGTGCTCAGGCACTGGTCGAAGGCCACGGCGAAGCCGGTGTCCTGCAGCAGCACACGCTCGAAGCTGCGCAGCACCAGCCCGGCGGGCTCGCCATGCGCCAGCCGCGTGAGCGTGGCCAGGTAATGGCGGAACAGCACGGGGTACGCATCTTCGCGCGGGCAGAAGCGCATCACCAGTTCGTTGAGATAGAACGCGGACAGCAGCGCATCGCCAGCCAGCGGCGGCATGCCGCCGACCCATTCGGCCTTGGTCAGCGTCTTGACCTCGCCGCGGCCGCTCCACGACACCGACACCGGATGGAAATGCTGCAGCACCGCGCGCAGCGCCGAATGCGGGCGCTTGGCGCCCTTGGCCACCATCGAGATGCGGCCATGGTCGCGCGTGAAGACATCGAGGATCAGGCTGGTCTCGCGATACGGCCAGGCATGCAGCACAAAGCCCGGCTGGTCGGCGACGCGCGATTCGGGCCGTGCCGGCACGATGCGCATGGCGCGGTCCATCATGGCGCGTGCCGCCGCCACATCGCCAACACCAGCCATGCCGGGCAGCGCCTTGCTGTCGAGCAGTTCGGCCGCCTCGTCCACCACCGGATCGGCGCGGCGGGCGCGGGGCGCCGGCGCGCGCGCGATGTCAGCCGTCTTGCTCAAGGGTCGCTCGCCTTTCGCTCGCAGTGCGCTCACTCGTAGCCGTAGGCCCGCAGTCCGGCTTCGTTGTCGGCCCAGCCGCTCTTCACCTTGATCCACATTTCAAGGTAGACCTTGCCGTCGAACAACTTCTCCATGTCGAGGCGCGCCTCGGTGGAGATCTGCTTGAGCTTGCTGCCCTTGTTGCCGATGATCATGGCCTTGTGCGCGTCGCGCTCGACCAGGATCGTGGCAAAGACGCGGCGCAGCCGGCCCTCGGTCTCGAACTTGTCGATGACCACGGTGCTGGTGTACGGCAGCTCGTCGCCGGTCCAGCGGAACACCTTCTCGCGGATGATTTCCGAGGCGAGGAAGCGCTCGCTGCGATCGGTCATCGCATCGGCGTCATACATCGGCTCGCCTTCCGGCAGGTAGGGCCGGATGATGTCGAACAGCCGCGCGATATGGTCGCGGGTCTTGGCCGACATCGGCACCACTTCGCGGAACGGGAACAGCTGCCCCATCTTTTCCAGGAAGGGCATCATCACTTCCGAGCGGTTCTCGCCGATGCGGTCGAGCTTGTTGGTCACCAGCAGCACCGGCGTGTTCTTCGGCAGCAGCGACAGCACCTTCTCGTCGTCGGCGCCGTAATAGCCGGCCTCGACCACGAACAGGATCAGGTCCACCGACGACAGCGTCGACGTGACCGCGCGGTTCAGCGAACGGTTCAGCGCGCTGGCGTGGCGGGTCTGGAATCCGGGCGTATCGACGAACACATACTGCGCGTCATCGGTGGTCTGGATGCCGACGATGCGGTGCCGCGTGGTCTGCGCCTTGCGCGAGGTGATGCTGATCTTCTGGCCGACCAGCGCGTTCATCAGCGTGGACTTGCCCACGTTGGGGCGGCCGACGATGGCCACGGTGCCGCAGCGGAACGCCGCGGCCGGGGTATCCGCCGCGTCTTGCTGCGGATGGTTAGATTCGGTCATTCCTTCAACCTGAGAGACAGCTGCGGGTCCTGCGGCTGGGGTTGCTTGCGGGTCTTGCCGGTGCGCTCGGCGCGGCTGCGCTTGAGCAGCTGCGGTACCAGCTTCTGGACTTCGTCCAGCGCCAGCTTGGCGGCGGCCTGCTCGGCGGCGCGCCGCGAGGCACCGGTGCCGAACACCCGGACTTCCAGTTTAGGCACCGTGCACTCGACTTCAAACTGCTGGCTGTGCGCGGCCCCGTGGGTGGCGATTACGTTATATTGCGGCAGCGCGATCTTGTGGCCCTGCAGGTATTCCTGCAGCAGGGTCTTGGCGTCCTTGCCGAGCGTACGCGGGTCCACCTGCTCCAGGATCGGGATATAGAGCTTGCGGATCAGCGCGCGCGCGGCCTCGAAGCCGGTATCGAGGAAGACCGCGCCAACAATGGCTTCGAGCGCGTCGGCGAGAATCGACGGACGGCGGAAACCGCCGCTCTTCAACTCGCCCTCGCCCAGGCGCAGCGTCTCGGACAGCTGCAGCATCTGGGCTATCTCATACAGGGCCTGCTGCTTGACCAGGTTGGCCCGCACGCGCGACAGGTCGCCTTCGTCGAGCTTGCCGAACATGCCATAGAGCATGTCCGCCACCGCGCAGTTGAGCACCGAATCGCCCAGAAACTCGAGGCGTTCGTTGTGCTGGGCGCTGTGGCTGCGGTGCGTCAGCGCCTGCTGCAGCAATTCTGGCTTGCTGAATCGGTAGCCGAGTCGTTGCTGCAAGGCGTCGAGGTTCATATCAATGCTGCGTTCCCGAATAGGTGATCAGAAGACTCAGTGGTCCGTAGACGGGCACTTCGGTCCGGTACGAAAAATCGACCGAGCGGATGTTGCCGTTATCGTCCTCGCGGACCAGCAGGTCTTCGCCCTTGACTGCGGCAATCCGGTCGATGGCTGCCTGTTTGTCGAAATACTCGACGACTTCACGTTTGTTGACTGCGCGCTGCTTCGCGAAGCTGGCGGCGCGCTTGACTGAAAAATACTCCACCAGGCTCGGGATCGAGCGTACGGCCGGCAAGGCCACGCCAATCACGAAGACCACGACCACCAGCAGCGTCCAGACGGAAAAACCGCCCGGCGCGCGGCGCCGTGGCCCGGCCTGCCTGTACTTCCGGCCTTGTTCTTTCCCCTTACCCTTCCCGGTCTGACCCATTTGCGCTTGCCCTCTGTTGTGTTGAGTGTTCTTGCGCCGCGCGGATTGGCTTATTTAAACGAGCCCACGCGTCCGAAATTGCCCAGGTTCATCCAGATGACAAAAGCCTTGCCGACGATATTCTCGTCCGGCACGAATCCCCAGTAGCGGGAGTCGAGGCTGTTGTCCCGGTTGTCGCCCATCACGAAATAGTGACCTGCAGGTACCTTACACGTCACACCCTGCTGATTGTAAGTGCAGTTTTCCCGGTAAGGGAAATCCGGGTCGGCGCCCGCCACGAACGCCGGCCGGTCGGCATCGTTAAGGATGCCATGGTCGACGCTGCCGGGCAGTTTTTCGCGGAAATGCTTGGAATACGCCAGGCGCTCTTCGTCCAGGAAATCCGGCAGCACCGTGTATTCGGCCGGCTTGCCATTGATGGTCAGCCGCTTGTTGAAATACTGCACCGTGTCGCCCGGCACGCCGATGACGCGCTTGATGTAATCGAGCGACTGGTCCTTCGGGTAGCGGAACACCATCACGTCGCCGCGCTGGGGCTCGCGCATGTCCATGATTTTCTTGTTCACCACCGGCAGGCGGATGCCGTATTCATACTTGTTGACCAGGATGAAGTCGCCGATCAGCAGCGTCGGGATCATCGAGCCCGACGGGATCTTGAACGGCTCGACCACGAACGAGCGCAGCACGAACACCGCCAGGATCACCGGGAAGAAGCTGGCCGAGTATTCCAGCCACCACGGCTGGCGCAGCTTTTCTTCGGCCAGGCGCTTGCGCGTGGCGTCGGCATCGGTCGCGCCAAAGCCGCCTTGCAGCGCCGCCTGGCGGGAATCGAATTCGGCCAGCGCCAGCCGCGCCGAGGCGCGGCGCTGCCGCTCGAACACGAGCTTGTCCGCGACCCACGCAACACCCGTAATCACCACCAGCACAAAAAGGATCAGTGCAAAATTCATGACGGCTTCTGGTTCTTGGAAATCCTGGTACAGCCTGTTCTGTTACGCGCACGGCAAACCGCTGCGCGTGGCATCGTGCTGCCGGTGCCTTACTTGTCGTCCACCTGCAGGATGGCCAGGAAGGCCTCCTGCGGGATCTCGACCGTACCCACCTGCTTCATGCGCTTCTTGCCGGCCTTCTGCTTTTCCAGCAGCTTCTTCTTGCGGCTGATATCGCCGCCGTAGCACTTGGCCAGCACGTTCTTGCGCAGCGCCTTTACGTTCTCGCGCGCGATGATATTCGAGCCGATCGCCGCCTGGATCGCCACGTCGTACATCTGGCGCGGAATGATCTCGCGCATCTTGGCTGCTACTTCGCGGCCGCGGTATTGCGAGTTGGAGCGGTGCACGATCACCGACAGCGCATCGACCTTGTCGCTGTTGATCAGGATATCGACCTTGACCACATCCGACGGGCGATATTCCTTGAACTCGTAGTCCATCGACGCATAGCCGCGCGAAACCGACTTCAGGCGGTCGAAAAAGTCCATCACGATTTCCGCCATCGGGATTTCGTAGGTCAGCTGCACCTGCTTGCCGTGGTAGCTCATGTTGATCTGCGTGCCGCGCTTCTGCGTGCACAGCGTGATCACCGAGCCGACATATTCCTGCGGCATGTACAGGTTGACCGTGACGATCGGTTCCAGGATCGCCTCGATCTTGCTCGGGTCCGGCATCTTCGCCGGATTTTCAACCGTGATCATGGTGCCGTCGCGCATCTCGACCTGGTACACCACCGTCGGCGCGGTCGTGATCAGGTCCATGTCGAACTCGCGCTCCAGGCGTTCCTGCACGATTTCCATGTGCAGCAGGCCCAGGAAGCCGCAGCGGAAGCCGAAGCCCAGCGCCTGCGACACTTCCGGCTCGAACATCAGCGAGGCGTCATTCAGCCGGAGCTTTTCCAGGGATTCGCGCAGCGCTTCATACTGGTTGGCTTCAACCGGATACAGGCCGGCAAACACCTGCGGCTTGACTTCCTTGAAACCCGGCAGCGGCGCCTCGGCCTTGCGCTGCACGGTGGTGATGGTGTCGCCCACCTTGGCGGCCTTCAGTTCCTTGATGCCGGCGATGACAAAGCCCACCTGGCCTGCGGTCAGCGAATCGCGCTGGATCGACTTGGGCGTGAACACGCCCACCTGCTCGACCAGGTGCTGCGCGCCGGTGGCCATCAGCAGGACCTTGTCCTTGGTGCGCAGCGTGCCGTTGACCACGCGCACCAGCATTACCACGCCGACATAGTTGTCGAACCAGGAATCGATGATCAGCGCCTGCAGCGGTGCGTCAGCATCGCCCTTGGGCGGCGGCACCTTGGCGATCAGGGCTTCGATCACGTCCTGCACGCCCTGGCCTGTCTTGGCCGAGCACGGCGTGGCATCCTGCGCGTCGATGCCGATGACGTCCTCGATCTCCTGGATCGCGTTCTCGGGGTCGGCCTGCGGCAGGTCGATCTTGTTCAGCACGGGCACCACTTCCACGCCCAGCTCGATCGCGGTGTAGCAGTTGGCCACGGTCTGCGCCTCGACGCCCTGCGAGGCGTCGACCACCAGCAGCGCGCCTTCGCAGGCGGACAGCGAGCGGCTGACTTCATAGCTGAAGTCGACGTGCCCCGGGGTATCAATCAGGTTCAGGTTGTAGACCTTGCCGTCGCGCGCCTTGTAAGACAGCGCGGCGGTCTGCGCCTTGATGGTGATGCCGCGCTCTTTCTCGATATCCATCGAGTCGAGGACCTGCGCTTCCATCTCCCGATCCGACAGCCCTCCACAGAGCTGAATGATCCGGTCGGCCAGGGTGGACTTCCCATGGTCGATGTGGGCAATGATCGAGAAATTACGGATATGGTCCATCTAGTGTTCAGGGGAGCGCCGGCAATAGGGCCCGGGCGGCAACAACGGTTCGTCGCAGTTCGAAAATGGCCCGGCGCCGCGCGCCGGCAGGCGTGCGCGGGCGTGCCGCAAAGGTCAGGGGCGCAATTTTTGCGCCAATCCGCAATTTTACCGGATTTTCAAAGGCTTCCGGGTCGCGAAATGGCCACGCTGTAAGCGTGCCAGGCGCAGTCAGCGGCTGGCGCGGGCGCCGCCGTGTGCCGCAAGCCACACCCGCACCGCGCCATCATCGAGGAAATAGTGACAAAGCTGCGCGGCACCGCTGTCGAGCGCCTCCGGTGGCCCTGGCATCAAGACCGGGACCAGTTCGCCGAAGCGGTCTTCCAGGCCGGCGTCGCTGTCGACATCCACCTCATGCAGCACGAAAGAAAAATCGCGCCGGAGCGACTCCAGCGCGACCTTCATGTCGTCGCACAGATGGCAGTATGCCCGGCCGTAGATCGTCAGAACGGGCATGCCATCGATGGGTAGCCGATCAGCGGTTGGCGGTGGCACCCGGGCGCAGCGTCAGCACCTGGGTGGCGTCGCCGCGCCGCACGAACACCGCAGCGATCCGGCTCTTGTCCAGCCCGCGCACCAGCTCGTTGAACTGACGCGCGTTGGTCACGTCGGTGTCGCCCAGGCGCAGGATGATGTCGCCCGGACGAATGCCGGCGCGCAGCGCAGGACCGTCGGCCAGCTCTACCTCGACGCCCGACTTGAGCTTGAGCTCCTTCAGGCGCGTGTCGGGCAGGTCGGTGACCACCAGCCCCAGCGCGTTCGGCTTGCTGGTCTGTGCGCTGTCTTCCTTGGGCGCCGCGCTGCGGCTGGCGCGCGCCTTGCCGTCCGGCTCCAGCTCGGCGACAGTGATGGTGACCTCCCGGGTCGCGCCCTTGCGCCACAACTGCAGCGGCACGCGCGCGCCCGGCTTGGTATCGCCGACCATGCGCGGCAGGTCCGAAGCGCGCTCGATATCGCGGCCGTTGAACTTCAGGATGATGTCGCCGGCCTCGATGCCGGCCTTCTCGGCGGGGCCGCCCGGCTCGACGCTGCCGACCAGTGCGCCGCGCGCACGGCCCAGTCCCAGCGAATCGGCCACTTCCTTGGTGACGTCGCCGATCGCCACCGCGATCCGGCCGCGGGTCACGCGGCCGGCGGTCTTGAGCTGCTCCGACACGCGCATCGCCTCGTCGATCGGGATCGCGAAGGAAATGCCCATGTAGCCGCCGCTGCGGCTGTAGATTTGCGAGTTGATGCCGATCACTTCGCCGCGCAGGTTAATCAGCGGGCCGCCCGAGTTGCCGGGGTTGACCGCCACGTCGGTCTGGATAAACGGCACATAGTCGCCGGTATCGCGCCCCTTGGCCGAAACAATGCCGGCAGTCACGCTGTTATCCAGCCCGAACGGCGAGCCGATGGCCAGCACCCACTCGCCGGCGCGGACTTTCTCCGAGTCGCCCAGCGGCAGGCGCGGCAGGTTGTTGGCATCGACCTTCAGCAGCGCCACGTCGGTACGCTTGTCCGAGCCGATCAGCTTCGCCTTGAACTCGCGTTTGTCCGGCAGCGTCACGTAAATGGTCTCGGCGTCCGCCACCACATGCGCGTTGGTCATCACATAACCATCGGCGCTGATGATGAAGCCCGAGCCCACGCCGCGGCTCTGCTCTTCCTGCTGCGGCGGCTGCGGCTGCCCGCGGCGAGGCGGCGTGCCCGGGGCCGGCGCGCCCGGCATGGGCACGCCAAAGAAGCGCCGGAAGAACTCGGCCATTTCATCGTCACCGGGGGCGCCGCCGCGTTGGCGCACGCGCTCGGTGGTGCGGATATTGACCACCGCGGGGCTGGCCTTTTCCACCAGGTCGGTGAAATCAGGCAGGTTGTAGCTGTTGGCGGCAGCCTGGGCGTGGCTGACTTCGGCCACGGTCGGGCCGAGCACCAACATGGCAGCCATGACCACGGCACGCGCCAGGGCTGGAGATCTGAAAGTCATCGACAACTCCCGGGATTCAGCGAAAGAAGAAAAACCGATACGATCCCGTGGCTGGGACCCCATGCGCAGGATTCATGGGCCGGCACCCGGAATGGGCATTCCGAGGCGCCGGCTGCACCCGCGTCAGGCTCAGTGTACCGCCTTGGGCTGCCGGTACTCTACGGCCGTCGCAAACTGGCGTACGGTGCTCGCCGGCACTTCGCCGACGACGGTAATCCAGTAATCGGCAATGCGGCGCACCACGACCTGGGTTGCGCCGAGCGCGGCCACGCCTTCGCGGCGCACGCGCTGCTCGGAAACCGGCTCGATGAACACCGACAGGCCGGTCAGCCCGTCACTGTAGACCACCTGCAGGACTTCGAAGACCTGGCCGCGGCTGTTGCCGGGCGCCGAGGCCCGCAGCTCGCCCAGCGGCCGCCGCACCTCGCGGATTTTCTGGAAACCCTTCAGCGGCACGGCGATCGTCCAGCCTTCGTCTGCAATGTTGGTCGGCTGGTAATTCACCTCGTAGTGGTTCCAGTTGCTGGCACTCTTGATGGCAGCAAGGATGCGCTGCTTTTCAGACGGCACCCCGATCTGGACTTGCGAGAACGCCACCTGCTCCAGCACCTTGCCGCCATCGCCAACGGTCTGCGCACGCATCAGCAAGCCGGAATTCTTTTCGGCCCACAGGCGCACCGCATAGCGAGCGGCATCGTGCGGCTCCAGCGCGAACACCTCGCAATCCATGCCGGCCACCCGCTCCGCGGGCATCCTGCGCATGTCGTAGAGCTCGAGCACATCGTTCTTGTTGGTGGCAAGCAGCGCCGGGAAGCGGTCCTTGGCTTCCTGCTTCTCCACCACCACGAGCTTGGCTTCCGGAATCAGGCTGTGCACGACGTCATTCTGGCGCAGCACCTCGCGCGGCTTGCCGTCCAGCGTTTCCAGGCGCTCGTACTCGTTGTTGACCAGGTCGCTGTAATGCTGGATGCGCGAAGCATGCATGACGCTGCCGCGCTGGTAGATCAGCGTGCCGACATAGTTCTCGCGTTGCGCGGCTTTGTGGATCTTGTTGAGCCAGGCGGTGGCGTCGCGTCGGTTCAGCGTACTGTCCGACGGCTGCGCGGTTGCCGCTGCAGCAGTCAGACACAAGGCCAGAAAAAGGGACCTACGCAGGGCCCCAATTCTCTGTGCGCCCGCTACATAGGCGGACGACCGTCCTTTATGCATGTCCGGCATTATTCCTGCGTATTTTCCTGAGAGAAGCTGGCGCCGTTGGCAACCGTGCGCATGGTCGGCACGAATGCATCCGTTGCCACCGACGTGCGATGGGCACGCAGGTATTCGTCGAGTCGCGGGTCGCGAATCATCTGGGTTTCGGCCACGGTGACGATGCCGGCGGCCGGCGCGGCTGCGGACGGTTCCGCGCGCGCCACCACGGCTTGGGGCGTGGCCAGGCCGGTGGGCCCGCGCATCTGCGGCACCACCACCCAACTGACCGCCGCGACGGCGGCCGCGATCGCGGTACCCGGCAAGGCGCGGCGCACCCACGACGGCCTGAACAGCAGGCGGTGGCGGGCGCTGGCTTGCGCCACGGCCGGCACCAGCACATGCGGCTCGGCCTCCAGGCGCGCGGAGAAGCGAGAGAGGAAATCGGCGGTGGAGCCAGCATGCGTCAGGTCTTCCGAGCGTAGCGCATCGCCGATCAACTGGTATGTGCTCCAGTCCACCATGCCGGCATCGCCTTTCGCGAGATCAAGCACGGCATCGACTTCGTGCGGCGCGAGTTCGCCATCCATCAGAACGGAGATCTGCTCCGCTGCTTCCACTACATGAACCGACTGCTTATGAGCCTGACCCATTTCCCACCCCAAGACATTCCATTGAACACCGATAATCCCGTCTACTGCTGTCGCTTATCGATGCAGGAATAGGCTGCAACGCTGGCCGCACGACATCGTTCTTTGCTACCGAACTACTACCACCACCGGAACCACTACCACCGCTTGCCCTCTGCCGTTCCCAGCAGCGGACGCAATCTTTCGGCAATCGCCTCGCGCGCACGGAAGATCCGCGAGCGCACCGTGCCGATCGGACATCCCATCGCCTCCGCGATTTCCTCATAGCTGAGGCCCTCGATCTCGCGCAGCGTGATGGCGGTCCGCAATTCCTCCGGCAGTGCTTCCATCGCGCGGTTCACCGTCTCGGCAACCTGGCGCGTATGGAGCATCGACTCCGGCGTATTGATATCCCTTAGTTGCTCACCGTCCGCAAAAGTTTCAGCCTCTTCCGCATCGATGTCGCTCGACGCTTCCGGGCGGCGGCCCTGGGTAGCCAGGTAGTTCTTGGCCGTATTGACGGCGATCCGGTACAGCCACGTGTAGAAGGCGGACTCCCCGCGAAACTGGGGCAAGGCGCGATATGCCTTGATAAAGGCATCCTGCGCCACATCCTCGACTTCGGCGGGGTCCCTCACCAGGCGCGAGATCAGGCGAATGATCTTCCGATGGTATTTGGTCACCAGAAGTTCAAAGGCCCGCTTGTCGCCCTGCTGGACGCGTTCAACTAGGAGCTGATCGGCTTCGCGTTCGCTCACGTATGGCTCACCTGCAGTGTATCTCTTGGTTTGGTCGTCACGACAAACGTTGTATTTTACCTACGATTCTCCGCCCGCCCCGTCGAGCAACGCGCATCCTGTGACCGTGAATTAACAATTTCGTTCCCTGGTGGCCGCATCGGGTTGCACCTGGAGTGCAACTCTGGCAGCGCGCTGCAACCGCCGCGAGAGTTCCGGCGACGCGGCTTGCCAGGGGAGGAAGACGGCACCCGGCAAGCCAGGCGCGCGGGAGGCCAGGCGCAAGACAGCGACGCCGCCCGCCTGCCAGAATCCGCTCACCACTACTTCGTGGCGGCTGGCGGATGCTTCAATACGGACTCGCAGCGGCCCTCTGCCGTCGGGTGCCGGCAGCAGCGCCGTGCAGCGCCAGCGCAAGGCACACGTCCATCGGCGCCAGCTGCGCACAATCACCACGCCGGTGGCGAAGGGCAGCGGAGCCAGCGCGCCATGCCACCACAGCATGCCGCCCGGGCTGGCGGCAACGGTGTCGGCCAGCGCGGACACGAGCAGCCCCACCGCAGCCGCTTCACCGGCGCAGAACACGAACAGGGCCCACCGCAACGGGTGGACCCTGTCCTGGCGCAGCCCGCGAAGGGCCCGCCTCAACCACGGATCAGACGCGGCGGAAGACAAGCGTGCCGTTGGTACCGCCGAAACCGAAGTTGTTCTTCACCGCAACGTCGATCTTCATCTCGCGCGCCGTGTTGGCCACGTAGTCCAGGTCGCATTCCGGATCCTGGTTGTCGATGTTGATCGTCGGCGGCGACACCTGGTTGTGCACGGCCAGCACGGTGAAGACCGATTCCAGGCCGCCGGCGCCGCCCAGCAGGTGGCCGGTCATCGACTTGGTCGAGTTCACCACCATCTTGTAGGCCTGGTCGCCGAACGCTGCCTTGATGGCATCGGATTCGTTCTTGTCGCCGAGCGGCGTCGAGGTGCCATGCGCGTTCAGGTAATGCACCTGGTCCGCGTTGATGCCTGCGTCCTTCAGCGCGTTGACCATGCAGCGGCGCGGGCCGTCCATGTTCGGCGCGGTCATGTGGAACGCATCGCCGCTCATGCCGAAGCCGATCAGCTCGGCATAGATGCGCGCGCCGCGCGCCTTGGCCGACTCGTACTCTTCCAGCATCATCACACCGGCGCCCTCGCCCAGCACGAAGCCGTCGCGGTCCTTGTCCCACGGGCGCGAGGCTGCGGCCGGATCGTCGTTGCGGGTCGACAGCGCGCGGGCCGCGGCGAAGCCGCCGATACCCAGCGGCGACACCGTCGACTCGGCGCCGCCTGCCAGCATGGCGTCGGCGTCGCCCGCCTGGATCAGGCGCGCGGCCAGGCCGATGCTGTGCAGGCCGGTCGTGCACGCGGTCACGGCAGCCAGGTTCGGGCCCTTGATGCCGTGGATGATCGACAGGTGGCCAGCGATCATGTTGATGATCGAGCCCGGCACGAAGAACGGCGAAATGCGGCGCGGACCGCGCTCGGTCAGCACCGCCTTGGTCTCTTCGATCATCGGCAGGCCGCCGATGCCCGAGCCGACCAGTACGCCGATACGCTCGGCGTTGGCTTCGGTCACTTCCAGGCCGCTGTCCTTCAGGGCCTGCGTACCCGCGGCGATGCCGTAATGGATAAAGGTATCCATATTGCGGGCTTCCTTGGCCGGGATGTAATCCTCGGCATTGAAGCCCTTCACTTCACCGGCGAAATGCACGGAAAGCGCGGAGTGATCGAATTTGGTGATGGTGGCGATGCCGGACTTGCCGGCTACCAGGTTGGCCCAGCCTTCGGCAACCGTGTTTCCGACCGGAGACACAAGGCCAAGCCCAGTGACGACGACGCGACGACGGCTCACTATGTTTTCCTACGGGTGCGTGAAGAGGCAACGGAACGACGGATCAGCCTGCCGCCGGGCCACGGGCGCGGCGTACAGGCGCATTCCATTCTGCGTCTTCGAACAGACGAAAGCCACAGAAAACAGCAAGGCATGGCCGCGACGGCCCGCCCACCTGCCTTCTGTGGCTCGGAATTCAGATACGACGGGCTCAGGCCTTGACGTGCGCGGTGGCGTAGTCGATAGCCTGTTGCACGGTCGTGATCTTTTCGGCTTCCTCATCGGGAATTTCCATGCCGAATTCATCTTCCAACGCCATCACGAGTTCAACCGTGTCCAGCGAGTCCGCACCGAGGTCGTTCACGAACGAGGATTCGTTCTTGATGTCTGCCTCGGCCACGCCAAGCTGTTCTGCCACGATTTTCTTGACGCGTTGTTCGATATTGTCCATGTAACCCTCCAGGGAAGTTCGACAAAAAGTGGGCGCATTTTAGCAGGTTTGGGACGACAGAAATGCCGCCTGCCAAGCTTTGCAAGAATCGCGCCCGTTTGGTTCGGAAAACTACGACTTCACTACGGCTTCAGGCGGCTTCTTCCGGCTTCTCGCCGGAAAAGCGCCACCCAAAAAGCCGATTAATTCATGTACATCCCGCCATTCACATGCAGCGTGGTGCCGGTGATGTAGGCGGCTTGCGGACCGGCCAGGAAGGCCACCGCGTTGGCGATATCCTCGGGCTGCCCCAGGCGGCCCAGCGGAATCTGCTGCTTGAGCGAAGCATGCTGCTCTTCGGACAGCGCCTTGGTCATGTCGGTATCAATGAAACCCGGCGCAACGCAGTTGACGGTCACGTTGCGGCTGCCGATCTCGGCGGCCAGCGAGCGGGTCATGCCGGCCACGCCGGCCTTGGCGGCCGAGTAGTTCATCTGGCCGGGGTTGCCGACCGAGCCGACCACCGAAGTGATATTGATGATACGGCCCTGGCGCGCCTTCATCATCGGGCGCAGCACCGCGCGCGACAGGCGGAATACCGAGGTCAGGTTGGTCTGGATGACCGCGACCCAGTCCTCGTCCTTCATCCGCATCGCCAGCTGGTCCTGCGTGATACCGGCATTGTTGACCAGCACGCCGATGCCGCCGTGGGTCTTCACGATCTCATCGATCAGGGCATCGCAAGCGGCCGCGTCATTGACGTTCAGCACCGCGCCCTTGCCCTTCAGGCCTTCGGCGCCGAGGTATTCGGTGATGCCGGCGGCGCCGGACTCGCTGGTGGCGGTGCCGATCACGGTGGCGCCCTGGCGGGCAAGTTCCAGCGCGATGGCGCGGCCGATGCCGCGCGAGGCGCCGGTGACCAGCGCAACCTGGTTATCGAGAAGTTTGGTCATGCAGAATGTCCTTTCGTGCTCTTTTGTCCTGGACTGACTACCTGGGCTGACTTCGCTGCGCTTACTTCAGCAGGGCCAGCGTGTCCTGCAGCGAGGCCGGATCGAAGATCGCGCCGCCGGTCAGGTTGCCGTCGATGCGCTTGGTCATGCCGGCCAGCACCTTGCCCGGGCCGCATTCGATCACATGGGTGACACCCTCGGCAGCCATCTTCTGCACGCACTCGACCCAGCGCACCGGCGCCGCGGCCTGGCGCACCAGCGCGTCCTTGATCGCTTCCGGATCATTGACGATCGCAACGTCAACGTTGTTCACCAGCGGGATCGACGGCGACGCGAACGCCAGCCCGGCCATCCGCTCGCGCAGGCGGTCCGAAGCGGGCTTGAGCAGCGACGAATGGAACGGCGCCGACACCGGCAGCGGCAGCGCGCGCTTGGCGCCCTTGGCCTTGGCGATCTCGCATGCCTTCTCGACCGCGCCCTTGTGGCCGGCGATCACGACCTGCGACGGGGCGTTGAAGTTGACGGCTTCGACCACGCCGGCGGCAGCCGCTTCGGCGCACGCGGCGCGGACGTCGTCATCGGACAGGCCCAGGATTGCGGCCATGCCGCCCTCGCCCACCGGCACGGCTTCCTGCATGGCCTGCGCGCGGAAACGCACCAGCGGCACCGCGTCGGCAAACGGGATCACGCCCGCGGCCACCAGCGCCGAGTACTCGCCCAGGCTGTGGCCGGCCACCAGGGCCGGAGCCGGGCCGCCTGCGTCCAGCCACGCGCGGTAGACCGCCACGGCTGCGGTCAGCATCACCGGCTGGGTATTGGTGGTCAGGTTCAGTTCTTCAGCGGGGCCATCGGCGATCAAGCGGCCGAGATCCTGGCCCAGCGCGGCCGAGGCTTCTTCCACGGTGGCGCGCACGACGGCGTTATCCGCAAAGGCATTGAGCATGCCGACCGACTGCGAACCCTGGCCGGGAAATACGAAAGCGAATTTCATCGGATTGGAACCCTTTATGGAACGGGAAGCTGGCGCGGCGGCGCGCGGCATTGGCGCGCACCGGGCACCGGCTGCGAATTACATGCGCAGCAGCACCGCGCCCCAGGTGAAGCCGCCGCCGACGCCTTCCATCAGCACGGTCTGGCCCGGGCGGATGCGGCCGTCGCGCACGGCGACGTCGAGCGCCAGCGGGATCGACGCGGCCGAAGTATTGCCGTGCTCGTGCACGGTGGCGACCATGCGCTCGGCGGGCAGGCCCAGCTTCTTGGCCGTGCCCTGCATGATGCGGATATTGGCCTGGTGCGGAATCAGCCAGTCGATTTGCTCAGGCTGCATGGCCGCCAGTTCCATGGCTTCGCGCGCGACCTTGTCGAGCACGTTCACGGCAAGCTTGAACACAGCCTGGCCATCCATCTGCAGGAAGGCGTTGCCGGTGATATTGCCGCCCGAGACATTGCCGGGCACGCACAGGATGTCGACGTGGCTGCCGTCCGCGTGCATGGCGCTCGACAGGATGCCAGGCTCTTCAGAAGCGGTCAGCACCACTGCGCCGGCGCCGTCGCCGAACAGCACGCAGGTGGTACGGTCGTTGAAATCCAGAATGCGCGAGAACACTTCAGTACCGATCACCAGCACGTTGCGGTGCGAGCCGCTGCGGATGAACTTGTCGGCCGTGGCCAGCGCATAGACAAAGCCCGAGCACACCGCCTGCAGGTCGAATGCCGCGCAGTGGTTAGTGATGCCCAGCTTTTCCTGCACCATGCAGGCGGCGCTGGGGAAGACGAAGTCCGGCGTAGACGTGGCGACGATGATCAGGTCGATGCTCTGCCGGTCGATGCCGGCGGCCTCGATGGCCCGCTCGGCGGCCTTGACCGCCAGGTCGCTGCTGGTCACGTCGGGCTCGGCCCAGTGGCGCGCCGAGATGCCGCTGCGCGAGACGATCCACTCGTCGCTGGTCTCGATGCCCTTTTCGGCAAGCTGCGCCGCCAGATCATGGTTGGTCACGCGCCGCGGGGGCAAGTAGCTCCCGGTACCGATGATTTTTGCGTACTTGGTCATGTAGTGTCGGATCGTATGGACCGCAGTTCCCGCCGGCTGGTGCGCAAGGCGCTCAAGCGGGGTGGGTACTGGGATGCGCGCTGGGCGCGTCTGTCTCCGGGGCGGCCAGCGCCACGCCAGCGGCGCTGGACTTATCGGCGAAAGCCCGTGCGATACGGGGAATCACGCCATTCTTGGCGGCATCATACCCGCGTTTGATTGCCCACTCAAAAGAATGGGCATCGGCCGAACCGTGGCTCTTGATCACCAGGCCGCGCAGGCCCAGCAGCGACGCACCATTGTAGCGCGCCGGGTCAAGCCGCTTGGCGAGCCGCGACAGCACCGGCATGGCCACCGCCGCGAGCAGCTTGGTGAACCACGAGCGGGTGAATTCTTCCTTGATCATGCCGCCGATCATCTTGGCGAGGCCCTCGGTGCTCTTGAGCGCCACATTGCCGACAAAGCCGTCGCAGACGACGATATCGGTCGTTCCCTTGAAGATGTCGTTGCCTTCCACGTTGCCGTAGAAATTGAGCTCGGAAGCACGCAGCAGTTCGCCGGCGCGCTTGACCACCTCGTTGCCCTTGATGACTTCCTCGCCGATGTTCAGCAGGCCGACGGTCGGGCGGTCCTTGTGGTCCACCACGGCGACCATGGCCTCGGCCATGCGGGCGAACTGCAGCAGGTGTTCGGGCTCGCAGTCCGCGTTGGCGCCGAGGTCCAGCACGGTGGTGCCCCAGCCTTCCTGGTTCGGGATGGTGGTGGCAATGGCCGGCCGCTCGATGCCCTCGAGCGTTTTCAGCACATAGCGCGACACCGCCATCAGCGCGCCGGTATTGCCGGCGGAGATGCAGGCACCGGCGTGGCCTTCCTTGACCTGGGTGACGGCCACGCGCATCGAAGAATCCTTCTTCTTGCGCAGCGCCACCTCGACCGGGTCATCCATGGTGATGACTTCGGTGGCCTCGACGATGCTCACACGCGGATGATCGAGCGCATGCAGCTTTTTCAGCTGCGCCCGGATGGCGTCCGGCAGGCCCACCAGCACCATTTCGGCATCGTCGTAGCGGGATAGAAAACTGATCGCCGCGGGCACGGTCACGGACACGCCGTGGTCGCCGCCCATGCAGTCGATAGCGATTTTGATCGTCATTGTTCCTGGTACGGATAGCGCGGCAGCGCACACCACGCCCGGCGGTTGTCCCGAGCGCCCAACAAAAAAGCGGCAACGATCTTGCCGCTTTTTTGTGTCTGACCGTCTTGTGTCCGACTTACAGGCATGCGCGAGCGAGACGCAATGTCACGCCACGAAGCTATCAGTCGTTCTTGGTCTTGATGACCTTGCGGCCACGGTAGTAGCCGTTCGGGCTGACGTGGTGACGCAGGTGGGTTTCGCCGGTGGTCGGCTCGACGGCCAGCGGGGCGACCGTCAGGTGGTCGTGCGAACGATGCATGCCGCGCTTGGACGGCGACTTCTTGTTCTGTTGAACAGCCATGATGACTCCTTCGAGAATTTTTCAATATTAACACACGCATCCCGCCCAAGGCGTAGCCGGGGCCCGGCCGGATGCTTCAACTACCACCTGCGGAACACGCCCTCGGCCCGGTTGGCCTCAGTGCTTGTTCTTCAGGCCGGCCAGCGCCGCAAAGGGCGACGGCCGCTTTTCTTCCTCTGGCTCAGCTTCGGGCTGGGCCTCGCCGTCCGTGCCGGTCACGAGGCTTTCGTGCACCGACGGGCAGGCGTCATGCTTGGGGGCCACCGGCAGCGCCAGCAGCACTTCATCTTCAATCAGTTCCAGCAGCGAAAAACGCTTGGAGCCGGCGATCACGTCGACATCGTCGTCGTCCATCGGCGCGGCATCGGCCGCCTCTTCGCTCTCCACCACCTCGAAGCGCGTAGCCGTATCGACCGGCTCGGCATAAGGCGTCAGGCAGCGCTGGCAATCCAGCCACATCCGGCCTTTGACGGTCACATCGAGAAACAGCCGCCGCACCACCGGGGCGCCCGGCTCGGCCGCCTCTTCGCGAACGAAGCCGGTGGCCGTATAGGCAAACGTCTCTTCGGGGGCCGAGGCTGGCGCTTGCGCGGCGGTCTCGGCTAAGATGCGCGGCAAATCCCGCACCGCCACGTCGCCGCTCAGGCTTTCGCTCTTGCGGCAGAACGCGAAGAGATCGAGCGCGCGCAGGTCAATTGGCTGGGTCATGTGCGTGGCTCCCGTCGTATTGCAATGACTGGCTCGCCACATCCCACGCCTGCGCTGACAGCGGCCGCGCACATTGGCGGCACAGCGCCCAAGTGCGGATGCGGCAAAACGCGCGATTATACGACGTAAACCTTGTGGAGGTCAAAGGTCTTGCCACGCAAACCTTGCCTCATTCCTGTTACGCTTCAATCACTTATGCATCAAGACCCCCGCCCCAGGCTGATCCTTGGCTCCGGCTCGCCCTACCGCCGCGAGCTGCTCGAGCGGCTGCGCATCCCCTTTGAAGTGGCCATCCCGGACATCGACGAAACCCCGCTCGGCGGCGAAGCGCCGGAGGCTACCGCCCTGCGCCTGTCGCAGCGCAAGGCCGAGGCCATCGCGGCGCGCCATCCGGGTGCGCTGGTGATCGGCTCGGACCAGGTGCTGACGCTGGACGGGGCGCAGATGGGCAAGCCCGGCGTGCACGATAAGGCCGTCGCGCAGCTGCGCCGCATGCGCGGACGCACCGCCATCTTCCATTCGGCGCTGTGCCTGCTGGACGGGCGCACCGGCACCGCCCAACTGGCCGACGTACAGACGCGCGTGACCATGCGCGACCTGAGCGACGCGGAGATCGAAGCCTACCTGCAACTGGAACGTCCCTACGACGTGGCGGGCAGCGCCAAGTCCGAGGGGCTGGGCATCACGCTGCTCGCGCGCGTCGAGTCCGACGATCCCACGGCGCTGGTCGGCCTGCCGCTGATCGCGCTGACCGGCATGCTGCGCCAGGCGGGCTACCCGCTGCTCGCGGCATGACGCACCGGAGCCAACCATGAGCGGCAATCTTTTCCTGATCCCCAATACCCTCGGCAAGCGCGACGAAGCCGATCCGCTGGTCGAAGTCATTCCCGCCGGCGTGCAGCAGATCGCAGCCGGGCTCGACTACCTGGTCGCCGAAAACGCCAAGACCGCCCGCGCCTTCCTGAAGAAGCTGGGCGAAAGCACCCCGCTGGCACGCCCGATCCAGCAGATCGAGATCCGCGAGCTGAACGTCAACACCCGCGCCGACGCGTTGGCCGAGCTGCTCGCGCCGATCCAGGCCGGCCGCGACGGTGGCCTGCTGTCCGAAGCCGGCGTGCCGGCGGTGGCCGATCCTGGCGCCGAGCTGGTGCGGCTGGCGCATGCGCGCGGCATCCGGGTGCGGCCGCTGGTCGGGCCCAGCTCGATCCTGCTGGCGGTGATGGGCTCGGGCCTGAACGGCCAGAGCTTTGCCTTCAACGGCTACCTGCCGGTCGATGCCGGCGAACGCGCGCAGCGGCTGCGCGAGCTGGAACAGCGTTCGCGCAAGGCCAGCCAGACGCAGGTGTTCATCGAAACGCCGTACCGCAACGCGGCGCTGCTCGAAGCCATGCGCGAGCATTGCGCCGGCACCACGCTGCTGTCGGTGGCGGTTGACCTGACGCTGCCGACCGAAACCATCGTCACGCTGCCGCTGTCGGCGTGGAAGGCAGACCGGCTTGCGTTGCACAAGCGGCCTGCGATCTTCTCGCTGCTGGCGGCCTGAAGACGCCGGAAAATGCAGAAAGGGGCGCAACGGCGCCCCTTTCTTTCATCTGGCGACTCGCGCCGCCTCAGTGCATGCCCTGCGGGCGCGTGCTCCACAGCATGGTCTTCATCGCCGCGGTGCCGACCGCGGCGCCAAAGCGCTTGGCCACGCGCTCGGCGATGTTTTCCTTGACCGTATAGTCGACGATATCCTCGGCCTTGAGCACGTCGCGCGCGACCGAATCGGCGGTCCCCAGCGCGTCGGCCAGGCCTAGTTCGATGCTGCGCTCGCCCGACCAGAACAGGCCGGAGAACAGCTCCGGGTCATCCTTGAGCCGGTCGCCCCGGCCCTCCTTCACCACGTCGATGAACTGCTCGTGGATTTCCTTGAGCATGGTCTCGGCGTAGGCCTTCTGCCTGGGCATCTGCGGCGAGAACGGGTCGAGCATGCCCTTGTTGGCGCCCGCGGTGTACAGCCGGCGCTCTACGCCCAGCTTGTCCATCAGGCCGGTAAAGCCGAAACCATCCATCAGCACGCCGATCGAGCCCACGATGCTGGCCTTGTCGACATAGATCTTGTCGGCCGCCGCAGCCACGTAATAGCCACCCGAGGCACAGATTTCCTCGACCACGACATAGAACGGCTTGGATGGATAGAGTCCGCGCAGCCGGTGGATCTCATCGTTGATGATGCCGGCCTGCACCGGCGAGCCGCCTGGGGAGTTGATCTTGAGGATCACGCCGGCGGCATTGGTGTCGGCGAATGCCGCCTGCAGCGAGGCATTGATCGACTCGGCGCCGGCCGGCGTACCGGCCGCGATCTCGCCCTCCAGCGTGACCATCGCGGTATGGCGGCCGGACGTGTTGATGCCGTCGCCCTTGAAATCGAACAGCGCGATGAAGATCAGCGCCAACAGGCCCAGTCCGACGAAGCGGAAGAAGATGCGCCAGCGGCGTGCGGCGCGCTGCTCGCGCAGCGATGCCGTCAGCACCTTTTCCAGGACATCGCGCTCCCAGCCGGCCGCGCCCACCGGACCGCTCCCGGCCGCTCCGGCATCCCCAGCCATGCGGGCCTTGCGTTGGCGCTGCTCTCGCCGCGCCGCATCGTCGCCGGCGCGCAGTTCGCTTTCCAGCGGATAGTCGGCCTGCTTCGCGGTGACCAGGCGTTCGGACTCGGGCCGGTTCGCATCGTCCTGCCCGGGCTCAGGCGATTCGCCCGATGCTCCCGGTTGACCAATAGGCGGCTTCTGCTCTTCTGTCATGCAACTCGCTCGTGGAAGGCTTGGAAACAGAACGGGCGGCCAGGCCGCCCGTCATTAGGCGCCGTGCGCTTGCGCGGCGGCCCGGTACGGACCCTCGGGAAACCAGTAAACCTGGCCATCGCGCTCTTCGATGCGCAGCTTGGCCAGCGCCGCGCCGCGGCAGGGACCGCCGACGCACTCGCCGCTGTCCGGCGCATAAACCGCGCCATGTGTGGCGCACATCAAGTATAGGCCCGAGCTATCGAAGAACCGCCCCTCCTGCCAGTCGAGCTCCATCGGCACGTGCGCGCACTGGTTCAGGTAGCCATGCGCGGCACCGTCGAAGCGCACCACGAAGGCGCCGATTTCGCGGCTGTCCAGCACCACCGGGAAGCGCACCCCCAGGCCGCCCTCTTCCAGGTCTGCCGCGGCGCACAGCCGCACCGCCCCCTGGCCGGCCGCGCTCTCAGGCATGGGTCAGCAGCCAGTCGGTCAGGTCGGCGATCGACGTGGCGCAATGCACCGGCGCCATCGCCCGCAGCGAGTCGCCCGGATGTGCGCCATAACACACCCCAATGCCCGCAGCGCCGGCATTGACCGCCATCTGCAGGTCATGGGTGGTGTCGCCCACCATGACGGTGCGCTCCATGTCCTGTCCCAGCTCACGCGTCAGCTCTTGCAGCATGGCCGGATGCGGCTTGGAAAAGGTTTCGTCGGCACAGCGGGTGGCGTCGAAAAGCTGCGTCAGGCCGCTGACGGCGAGCGCGCGCTGCAGGCCGACGCGGGTCTTGCCAGTGGCGACGCCGAGGAAATAGTGCTCGGCGCGCAGCGCTTCCAGCATCTCGCGCACGCCGTCGAACAGCACCAGGTCGGCGTCGCGGGTCAGGAAGTGGTAGCGGTAGCGTTCCGCCAGGCGCGGGTAGTCGACCGGGTCCAGCGTCGGCACGGCATACGACAATGCATCCTTCAGCCCCAGCCCGATCACATGGCTGGCCGCGCTGTCGTCCGGCACGGGCAGGCCCAGGTCACGGCTGGCGAGCTGGATGCACTTGGCGATGGTCGGGGTCGAGTCCATCAGCGTCCCGTCCCAGTCGAAAACGATCAGGTCAAATTGTTGCCTGGCCATGGTTGTCCTTGTGGCATTGATTGCGCGGCCCTACTCCGGGGCGCGCAGCTGTCGCAATTGTTGCAGGAATCCGACGCATTCGTCCGGCAGCGGCGCCTCGACGGCCAGCGTCTGCCCCGTTGCCGGGTGGACGAACACCAGCCGGTGGGCGTGCAGGAACATGCGCCTGATGCCGGGATTCGCAGCGGAACGCGCCAGTGACTTGTTCAGGGGGAAATCGCCGTACTTCTCGTCGCCGACGATCGGGAATCCCGAATGGGCCAGGTGGACGCGGATCTGGTGCGTCCGGCCGGTCTTCAGCTCGGCTTCCAGCAAGGTAAAGCCGGGAAACGCCTCGATCCGGTTGAATACCGTGTGCGACGCCAGCCCGTCGGCCTGTACCCGCACGCGTCGCTCGCCGTCGGGCGTGGTGTACTTATATAGAGGCAGCTTCACGTGCTGGCGGTTGTTCGGGAATTCCCCGGCCACGCAGGCGAAATACCGCTTGTCCATGCTGTTGCCGCGGATCTGCTCATGCAGGTGGACCAGCGCCGAGCGCTTCTTGGCCAGCACCAGGATGCCGGAGGTCTCCCGGTCGAGCCGGTGCACCAGCTCGAGGAACTTGGCCTGCGGCCGGGCCTGGCGCAGCTGCTCGATCACGCCGAAGGCAACGCCCGAGCCGCCATGGACCGCCACGCCGGCGGGCTTGTTCACCACGAGCAGCTGCGCGTCCTCGAACAGCACGGGAAACTCGCTGGCCGGCACCGGCTGCGCCCCGGATTGCGACGGAGTCGCCACACGCATCGGCGGGATCCGCACCACGTCCCCCGACTGCAGACGATAAGTGGCATCGATACGGCCCTTGTTGACGCGCACTTCGCCCGACCGCAATACCCGGTAGATATGGCTCTTGGGTACGCCCTTGGCCACCTTCAACAGGAAGTTGTCGATGCGCTGGCCTTCGGAGCCTTCGTCAATCGTGACATACGCCACCTGCGGGCTTGCCGGCGCTACATCGGCAGGCTTTTCAATTTGATGGCGTAACTCATTCATTTTCAATATAATTTCCTCGCTGTTCCGGCCGGGGGCCGGCAGCGCAAGACCTGTGTAAGCGATCAATCCCGTGATTAATCTTGGATTGACCGCATTCTACACTTGGGGTCGCCGCCAGCCCGGCACGTCTTCCGCCCTGCGCCGCTTCATTGCGTGATCCGCGCGGGCGCCAGACGGCCAAATGGCGGTAATAGCAGCACGCACGATATCGCCGGCACGCAGGAAGTCGCCCATAGGAGGCTTCGGCGCAGCAAACGATGACGTGGGAACAGAGTGTTCAGGTAAAACAGAATTTAAGAGTGGATGCCCCTGCCGGCATCCGCTTCGGTGAGAGAAGTCCCGCCTGCACCGGGAAACGGTGCCGGCCGGCAGGCCAGCCTGCCGCCTGACTGGAAATACCGGCGCCCGGTCGCAGAACTCCAAGAAGTAGTAGGTGCGCCCGCCAGGAGATGTCAGGCAGCATCGGCAGCCTTGCCGTGTCCGAAAAATTTGCTCTTTGACGCGTCTAGGCCTTCCGCGGCCCGGCCGCGATGCCGCCGGCGCCGCGCCGGAGCCGGTCATGCCGGCGAAATGCATCGCCTCCGGAACGGGAACGCGCCAGTGTCTGCCAGAGCAGCCGCCGGCGCCCTCTCCCGCCCCACGGACGTTACCCCGACGTCATCGCCTCTCTTTCACCCGCGCCCAGCCGCTCGCCTTTGCGCGAAACGGCGCTTTCCGGCAATTCTCGCGCCTTCGCTCGCTCCCTCGCGTGCTCCATGAATCGCCGCGGACACCGCCCAGACGGTGCAACCGCGGCACCGGAGTGAGGTATTGCGATGAAACGCATGCTGTTCAACGCGACGCAACAGGAGGAACTGCGCGTCGCCATCGTCGACGGTCAGAAACTGATCGACATCGACATCGAGACTGCCGGGCGCGAACAGCGCAAGGGCAATATCTACAAGGGTGTCATCACCCGCATCGAACCCTCGCTGGAAGCCTGCTTCGTCAACTACGGCGAAGAGCGCCACGGCTTCCTGCCGTTCAAGGAAGTTGCCCGCGCCTTCTTCAAGGAAGGCATCGACGTGCGCAACGCGCGCATCCAGGATGCCCTGCATGAAGGCCAGGAACTGATCGTCCAGGTCGAGAAGGAAGAGCGCGGCAACAAGGGCGCGGCCCTGACCACCTTTATCTCGCTGGCCGGCCGCTACCTGGTGCTGATGCCGAACAACCCGCGCGGCGGCGGTGTGTCGCGCCGCATCGAGGGCGAAGACCGCCAGGAGCTGCGCGAGACCATGGCGCAGCTGACCGTGCCGGAAGGCATGAGCATCATCGCCCGGACCGCGGGCATCGGCCGCTCGGCCGAGGAACTGCAGTGGGACCTGAACTACCTTCTGCAGCTGTGGAAGGCCATCGATGGCGCCGCCGGCGACAACAAGGCCCCGCTGCTGATTTACCTGGAATCGAGCCTGGTCATCCGCGCCATCCGCGATTACTTCCAGCCGGATATCGGCGAGATCCTGATCGATACCGACGAGATCTACGAACAGGCCCGCGCCTTCATGAGCGTGGTGATGCCTGACAACATGAACCGCGTGAAGAAGTACCGGGACGACGTGCCCCTCTTCTCCCGTTTCCAGATCGAGCACCAGATCGAGTCGGCCTACTCGCGCATGGTCATGCTGCCGTCCGGCGGCGCCATCGTGATCGACCACACCGAGGCACTGGTGTCCGTGGACGTGAACTCGGCCCGCGCCACCAAGGGCGCCGACATCGAGGAAACCGCGCTGCGCACCAACCTCGAGGCCGCTGACGAAATTGCCCGCCAGCTGCGCCTGCGCGACCTGGGCGGCCTGATCGTGATCGACTTCATCGACATGGAATCGGGCAAGGCCCAGAAGGACGTGGAAACGCGCCTGAAGGACGCGCTGCGCCACGACCGCGCGCGCGTGCAGATGGGCAAGATCAGCCGCTTCGGCCTGATGGAGCTGTCGCGCCAGCGCCTGCGCCCGTCGCTGTCGGAGGGCTCGCACATCACTTGCCCGCGCTGCAATGGCACGGGCCACATCCGCGATACCGAATCGTCCGCCTTGCAGGTCCTGCGCATCATCCAGGAAGAGGCGATGAAGGAAAACACCGCCGCCATCCACTGCCAGGTGCCGGTGGAGGTTGCCGCCTTCCTGCTGAACGAGAAGCGCCAGGAAATCAACCTGATCGAGCTGCGCTTCAAGGTCAACGTGCTGCTGATCCCGAACAAGCACCTGGAAACGCCGCACTACAAGCTGGAGCGCCTGCGCCACGACGACCCGCGCCTGGAAGACAGCACCGCCAGCTACAAGATGGCCGAGGCTGCGGCCAAGGAGCTGGAAGCCGACACCAGCTACAGCAGCCGCCGCAAGGAAGAAGCCAAGCCGCGCCAGGAAGCGGCGGTCAAGGGGATCACGCCGGAACAGCCGGCTCCGGTTTCCGTGCCGCGTCCGGAGCGCGCCCCGCGTCCGGAAGCCGCCCCGGCAGCTCCGCCCGTCCCTGCCACCAAGCCGGTGGAAGCCGGCGGCTTCATCGCCTGGCTGAAGGGCCTGTTCGGCGCGCGCCCGGCGCCTGCGCCGGTGGTTGAGCCGGCCAAGCCGGTGGCGGCCGCCGAAAGCCGCGGTGGCGAAGGCCGCCGCGAGCGCGGCCAGCGCGGCGAAGGCCGTGGCCAGCGCGGCGAGCGGGCCGAACGTGGCGAGCGCGGTGAACGTACCGAACGTGCCGAGCGCGGCGAACGTGGCGAGCGCCAGGAACGCGGTGACCGCCAGCCTCGCGGTCAGCGTGCAGAGCGCGGTGAGCGTGCCGAGCGTGGCGAGCGCCAGCAAGGCGAGCGCGGCGAACAACGCGAAGGCCGTGGCGAGCGCCAGGGCCGCCAGCCGCGCCAGCAGGAAGGCCAGGCCACTCCGGCCGTCGCCCGCCAGGCTGAAGGCGCCCAGGGCGAACGTGCCCAGGGCGAGCGCGCCGAAGCCCGCCAGGAAGGCCGCCGCGAACGTGGCCAGGAACGCGGCCAGGAACGCCGCGAGCGTCAGCGCGATCGCCAGCGCGAGCGCAGCGACCTGCGTGAAGCCGAAGCCGGCGAAGCGCCGCAGCCGGAAGCCGTAGCCGCCGCCCAGGCGCTGGGCGTGCTGCCGCAAGCCGCCGCGGACGAAGCGCCAGCCGTGCGCGCCGAACTGCCGGAAGGTGCCGAAGGATTCGCCGAAACCGCCGAGGGCGAAGAGCGCCGCCGCCGTAACCGTCGTGGCCGCAACCGCTATCGCCGCGAGCGCGACGAAGCCGGCCAGGGCACGCAAGGTGAAGGCGAAGTCGCTCAGGAAGGCGCTGCCGAGACCGCCGAAGGCATCGCTCCGGTGACCGCCGAGGCCGCCGAGGCGGCTCCGCAAGCCGCTTCCCAGGCCGCACCGCAAGCCGAGCCGGCACCGCAGGCAGCTGTTGCTGTTGCCGCGGCGGAAAGCGTCGAAGCGATCCGCATCGCCGTGCCGGAAGGCGTGACCCCTGCCCCCGCCACTGAACCGGCAGCGGCACCGGCCCCGGTAGCCGCACCCGTGGCCGAACCCGCCCCGGCCGCCGTGGCCGCGCAAGCGGAAGCCGCCGCAGCCGTGACCGAGGCGATCGCCGCCGAAGCCGTGGCCGAGCCGGTCGTGGCCGCAGCCGTGGAACCCGCCCCTGCCGTGGCCGCGCCCGCCGCGGAACCGGCCGCCGCGCCGGTCGCGATGGAAAGCCTCGAGCCGATGCTCGCCGGCGCCGGCCTGCAGTGGGTCCACACCGATGCCGACAAGCTGCGCTCCGCCCAGGAAGCGGCTGCACGCATCGTGCCGGCGCCGCGCGTGCCGCGCGAGCGCAAGCCGCTGCCGCCACTGCCTCAGGGTCCGATGATCCTGGTCGAAACCAGCCGTCGCGAAGTGGACATGGCGTCGCAGCAGTAAGCCTGCCCGGGTGCCGCCGCTGGCACCCGCGTTCGCTGCAGAGGGGACAGCCTTGGCTGTCCCTTTTTCATGCGCGCCAAATCCCCGAGATTCGCGGGAATGCGGCTCCCCGGGCGCCCACTCGGCTAGAATGGCAGCAAATGCATCCGGGCTTCCGAAGTCCCCCGGCCCGGCCTTGGCAGGCCACTCGCCGGAGCAGCAGCGCCCACCCACAGGCCATGACCGAATCCGTCATTCCGATCTTCGACCTGCGCGACCATCGCTACCACTCGATGACGCCGCGCATCCCCGGCAAGCTGGAACCGCCCACCGGCCTGGTGGCCGATACCCGCGGCCGGCCGCTGCATGACCTGCGCATCTCGGTGACAGACCGCTGCAACTTCCGCTGCGTCTACTGCATGCCGAAGGAAGTGTTCGATAAGGACTACACCTTCCTGCCGCACTCAGAACTGCTCAGCTTTGAAGAGATCGAGCGCACCGCGCGCCTGTTCGTCGCGCACGGCGTCGAGAAGATCCGCCTGACCGGCGGCGAGCCACTGCTGCGCAAGAATATCGAGCACCTGGTCGAGATGCTGGCAAAGATCGAGACCGTCTCCGGCAAGCCGCTCGACCTGACGCTGACTACCAATGCCTCGCTGCTGGCGCGCAAGGCGCGCTCGCTGCGCGACGCCGGCCTGACGCGCGTCAGCGTCAGCCTCGATGCGATCGACGACGCCACCTTCCGCCGCATGAACGACGTCGACTTCGCCGTCGCCGACGTGCTGCACGGCATCGAGACCGCGCAGGCCGTTGGACTGGCGCCGATCAAGGTCAACATGGTGGTCAAGCGCGGCACCAACGACCAGGAAATCGTGCCGATGGCGCGCCATTTCCGCCACAGCGGCATCATCGTCCGCTATATCGAATTCATGGATGTCGGCGCCAGCAACCACTGGCAGATGGACGAGGTGCTGCCCTCGGCCGAGGTCGTGCGCCGCATCGATGCCGAGTTCCCGCTGGAACCCGTGCAGGCCAACTACAGCGGCGAGACCGCCGAACGCTGGCGCTATCGCGACGGCAGCGGTGAAATCGGCGTGATCTCCAGCGTTACCCATGCGTTCTGCGGCGATTGCAGCCGCATCCGGCTGTCCACCGAGGGCCGGCTCTACCTGTGCCTGTTCGCCACCGAGGGCTATGACCTGCGCGCGCTGCTGCGCGGCGGCTACAGCGACCTGGAGATCTCGAACGCGATCGCGCAGGTATGGCAGGGGCGCACCGACAACTATTCCGAGCAGCGCGGCGACCCGGCGGTGCGCCAGGCACGCGCCGAGCGCAAGATCGAGATGTCCTACATCGGCGGCTGAACCCGCCGCCGCACCTTCATGATTGCACGCGACGACATCACCGGCCTGATTCTCGCAGGCGGCAGGGGCAGCCGCATGGGCGGCACCGACAAGGGGCTGCAGCCGCTGCACGGAACGCCCATGGCGATGCATACGATGATGCGCCTTGGCCCGCAGGTCGGCGGCCTGATCATCAACGCCAACCGCAACCTGGCTGCCTATGAATCGTTCGGCGTTCCGGTCTACACCGACACCGTGCCCGATTTCGCCGGGCCGCTGGCCGGCATGCTTGCGGGACTGGAACAGTGCGGCACATCCTGGATGGTGACGGCGCCATGCGACTCGCCTTTTCTCCCCACCGACCTCGTGGCGCGGCTGGCGCAGGCCATCGAGTCCGAGGGCGCGGAACTGGCGATCCCGGTGACGCTGGATGAAACCGGCAAGCGCCAGACCCAACCCGTGTTCTGCCTGATGCCGGTCAGCGCGCTGGACAGCCTGGTCGCGTATCTTTCCGGCGGCGGCCGCAAGATCGAGACCTGGGCCGCCTCGCACCGGCTGGCCGAGGTGATGTTCGACGACGCCGCGGCCTTCGCCAATATCAACACGCTGGACGAACTGCGCACGCACGAAAGCCGCTAGTCGCCGCAATCACCCGCCGCCGAGCCACCATGCCTTCCCTGCAATCCGTCATTTCCTGCCTGTCCGACTACGATCCCACCGCGCTGCCGGTGGACCAGGCCAACCGCATCATCGGCGAGGTGGTGGAGCCGGTGCGCGGCATCGAACAGCTGCCGATCCGCAGCGCGCTCGACCGCGTGCTGGCCGAGGACATCGTCTCGACCATCGACGTGCCGGCCCATGACAATTCGGCCATGGATGGCTACGCCTTCTGCAGCGAAGCGCTCGCCGCCGCGCAGACTGACATGGTCGAGCTTGAAGTGATCGGCAGCGCCTTCGCCGGCGGCGCCGGTGCGCTCGCGCCCACGGCCGTGCAGGCGGTACGTATCATGACCGGCGCGGTAATGCCGGCCGGCTGCGACACGGTGGTGCCGCAGGAATTCGTCGAAATGGTGGCCGACGGCGCCCGCATCCGCTTTGCCGCCGACTGCGTGCGCGCCGGCGACAACCGCCGCCTGCGCGGCGAAGACCTGGCCCGCGGCCAGGCCGCGCTGCCGGCCGGCCGCATCGTCCAGCCCGCCGACCTGGGCCTGCTGGCCTCGCTGGGCATCGCCGAAGTGCGCGTGCGCCGGAGGCTGCGCGTGGCCTTCTTCTCCACCGGCGATGAACTGCGCTCGATCGGCGAACCGCTGGACGCTGGCTGCGTCTACGACTCGAACCGCTATACGCTGCACGGCATGCTGCGCCGGATGAACGTCGAACTGCTCGACATGGGCGTGGTGCGCGACGACCCCGAGGCGCTGGAAACGGCTTTCCGCACTGCCTGCGAAAGCGCCGATGCGGTCATCACCTCGGGCGGCGTCTCGGTCGGCGAGGCCGACTACACCAAGCAGATCATGGCACGCCTGGGGGATGTCACCTTCTGGAAGATCGCCATGCGCCCGGGCCGGCCAATGGCGTTCGGGCGTATTGGCAGCAGCGAGGGCCGCGATTCGGCGCTGCTGTTCGGCCTTCCGGGCAACCCCGTCGCGGTGATGGTCACCTTCTACCACTTCGTGCGGTCGGCGCTGCACCGATTGATGGGTGCCAGCGTGCCGCCGCTGCCGCTGCTGCAAGTGCGCAGCGCGCAGGCGATCCGCAAGAAGCCCGGCCGCACCGAATACCAGCGCGGTATCCTGGGCCGCGCGGCTGACGGGCAGTGGGAAGTGCGCATCACCGGCCAGCAGGGCTCAGGCGTGCTGCGCTCGATGAGCGAAGCCAACTGCTTTATCGTGCTCGGCCACGAGCATGACTCGGTCAAGGCCGGCGATCCGGTCGAGGTCATGCTGTTCGACGGGCTGATCTGAGGGTTGCTCTGAGGTTGATCTGAGCACGGCAAGAAGGCCGGCCGCATCGCTGCGGCGGCAATGTGTCGTATTTGTGCTGCACATTTGCCGCCGTGACGCGTCCGGCGCTTGGCTTTCAGCCTTGCCGTGGGCAGCGGACTATGCTTGGGGTCGGGCAGTCGCTACACTTGGCGCACGATTCAGCAACAATCAAGTTATCCCCAGTCATGAATCAGGAGATCGCCTACCTCCACCCCGTGAAGACCGCCCGCGCGCTGGTGCTGGTCTACCTGTGCTTCTCCCTGCCGATCGTCTCGCTGGGGCTGTTCGTTACCTTTATCCGCTACGGCGACCTGCCTGCGATCACGGTCTTCAGCGCGATCATCCTGAATGCGCTGATCGGCTTCGGCCTGCTGTGGCTGGCGTGCAAGGCTTACAACTGGGTGGCTGCCCGCTTTGGCGGCATCGAAGTCCACGTGCGCGAGCTGGCGCCCGAAGACGACCGCTGAACCTTCGCTGATGCACGGGCCGGCGGGCTGCCGGCCGCCTCGCCCGCGTTGCGGGCGTTCCCTGCACCGGCAGGCGCTCAACCGCCGCTGTCATCCGGCGTCTGCGCCGCCTCCACCGTCTCCACCCCGTTCAGTCCCAGCAACTGCTGCGCGGCATCGCCCGGCAGCGCTTCCACCGTCCGCAGCTTGCGCGCCATCTGGCGCGTGCGCACCTCGGCCTGCTCGATATTGCGCGCCGCGCGCTCGAGCGTGTCGCGGGTCTTGGCCAGCACGTCGCCGAACTTGCCGAACTCGGTCTTGACTGCGCCCAGCACCTCCCACACTTCGCTCGAGCGCTTCTCTAGCGCCAGCGTGCGGAAGCCCATCTGCAGGCTGTTCAGCAGCGCGGTCAGCGTGGTCGGGCCCGCCACGGTAACGCGATAGTCGCGCTGCAGCAGGTCGGTCAGGCCTGGTCGCCGCAACACTTCGGCATACAGCCCTTCGGTCGGCAGGAACAGGATGGCGAAATCGGTAGTCTGTGGCGGCGCCAGGTATTTTTCGGCAATGGTCTGCGCCTCTCGGCGCAAGGCAACTTCCAGTTCGCGGCCGAAGGCGATGACGCCGTCCGGGTCACCGCGCTCCTGCGCATCGACCAGCCGCTCGTACTGTTCCTTGGGAAACTTGGCATCGACCGGTAGCCACACCGGCGTGCCGCCGTCGCCACCGCCGCCCGCGGCCTTGCCGGGCAGACGAATGGCAAATTCCACCCGCGCGCCAGAGTTGCGCACCGTTTCGACGTTCTTGCCGTACTGGTCCGGCGTCAGCATCTGCTCCAGCAGCATCTCAAGCTGGACTTCGCCCCAGGTGCCGCGCGACTTCACGTTGGTCAGCACCTTCTTCAGGTCGCCCACGCCCTGCGCCAGCGCCTGCATTTCGCCCAGCCCGCGATGCACCTGCTCGAGGCGATCCGAGACCAGCCGGAACGACTCGCCCAGGCGCTGCTCCAGCGTCGCATGCAGCTTCTCGTCAACGGTGCGGCGCATCTCCTCCAGCTTGGCCGCGTTGTTGGCCTCGATGTCGCGCAGCTTCTGCTCCAGCGTGGCGCGCACTTCCGCCAACCGGCGCTCGTTGGCTTCGGACATCTGCGCCAGCTGCTGCTGCAGGCCGTCGCCGAAGCGGCGCAGCGCTCCCGCCTGTTCGTCGCGCGCCTGCTGGCCTTGCAGCATCAGGTGCTGGCGTACGTGCTCGAGCTGCTGCGTGTTGGACCCGGTCAGCTTGGCGAGCTGCTGCGCGAAGGTGTCGATCTGGTTGTTCTGCAGCGTGGCAATGCCGGTCAGCTGCGACGACAGCGCCTGCTGGAAGCGCAGCATCTGCTGGGCCGACTCGTCGCGGTTGCCGCGCGCGGCCTCGGCTACATCGGTACGGACCTCACGCTCCACGCGCTCCATGCCGCGCGCCCCTTCGACGCGTAATTCGGCAAGCTGGCGGGCCAGTTCGGCGCCGGGCGAGGCGGCCTGCTGGCGCAACAGCACGATCACCAGCAGGACGACCGCGAGCAGCGCCACGGCCAGCGTCAGGTACGGAATCAAGGACATGCAGCAACAGGTTGAGCGACGGACAAGCGGGCGCGCCTCAGCGGCGGCCCGGCATGACTTCAGGGTTGATCACGGTGGGCGGATGGCCGGCCTGCGGGCCCTGGTCGAGCGCGGCGATCAGGTTGTCGGCGGCCAGCGTCGCCATGGCGCGGCGGGTCTTTTCCGAGGCGCTGGCGATATGCGGCGTCAGCACGACGTTGGGCACCGTCAGCAGGTCAGGATGGACACTGGGCTCGCCCTCGAACACATCCAGCCCGGCGCCGAAGATGCGCTTGTCGCGCAGCGCCTGCGCCAGCGCTGCGTCGTCGACGATGCCGCCGCGCGCGAGGTTGACCAGCGTCGCCGTCGGCTTCATCAGCGCCAGCTCGGCGGCGCCGATGGCATGGTGGCTCTGCGGGCCATAAGGCAGCACCAGCAGCAGGTGGTCGGATTGGCGCAGCAGTTCCTCCTTGCTGACATAGCGGGCGTTGAGCGTGCGCTCGGTGTCCGCCGGCAGCTGGCTGCGGTTGTGGTACAGCACGCTCATGCCAAACCCGCTGGCACGGCGCGCCAGCGCCTGGCCGATGCGGCCCATGCCAAGGATGCCGAGCGTGCTGCCGTATAAATCCATGCCGACGAGCATGTCGTAGCTCCAGCGCTGCCACTTGCCGGCGCGCAGGTAGTGCTCGGACTCGGTGACGCGGCGCGCGGTGGCCATCAGCAGCGCCCAGCCGAAGTCGGCGGTGGTCTCGGTCAGCACGTCGGGCGTGTTGGTGGCGACGATGCCCGCGGCGGTCAGTGCCGGCACGTCGAGGTTGTTGTAGCCGACGGCCATGTTGCACACCGCGCGCAGCGACGGCAGCGCGGCAACCAGGTCCGCGTCGATGCGGTCGGCGGCGTTGGCCAGCACGCCGGCCTTGCCGGCCAGCCGGGCCTTCAGCGCGGCGGCATCAAGCACCGCGTCCTGCTGGTTGTCGTCGACATCGAAATACTGCGCCAGGCGGTCGATCACTTCGGGATAGATGGCGCGGGTGACAAGGACGGACGGCTTCATGGCATCACACATGGAAGAAGAGGAAGGTCATGATGACGAACAGCGGCATCAGGAAAATGCCCGAGTACAGCATGTAGCCGAAGAAGCTCGGCATGCGCACGCCGCGGTTCTCGGCAATGGCCTTGACCATCAGGTTGGGCGCGTTGCCGATATAGGTATTGGCGCCCATGAACACCGCGCCGGCGGAAATCGCGGCCAGGGTCGAGGCGTCGCGCGTCATCAGCGTGGCGGCATCGCCGCCGGCGGTGTTGAAGAACACCAGGTAGGTCGGCGCATTGTCCAGGAACGACGACAGAAGCCCGGTCGCCCAGAAATACATGCTGTCGACCGGCTGCCCGTTGCCGTCGCTGACCGCGCGAATTACGCCGGCAAAGGCGCCATCTGTGCCGGACTTGAGCATGGCGATCACCGGGATGATGGTCAGGAAGATCCCTGCGAACAGCTTGCCGACCTCCAGGATCGGCTCCCAGTTGAACTCGTTGCCCGCGCGCGCGGTGTGCGGCGTGACCAGCAGCGACACCACCGCCACCACGATCAGCAGCGCATCGCGCACCGCCGCCTGCAGCGGCACGTCGGTGCCGAAGACGTTGAACGAGATGGCCGGCTGCCACAGCCCGCTCATCAGCACCAGGCCGATCAGGGCCAGCAGCAGCACGAAGTTGATCTTGCCGTCGATCGTGATGCCGTGGGAGTCCGGCGTGGGATCGTTCCGCTGCGGCAGTTCTTCTTCCTTGTTGCGGTAGTAATGGCGGTCGACCAGGTAGAACACCACCAGCAGCACCGCGCAGATAAACAGCGTCTCCAGGTAGATGTTGCGCATGGTCCAGAAGAAGTCCACGCCCTTCAGGAAGCCAAGGAACAACGGCGGATCGCCCAGCGGCGTCAGCGAGCCGCCGGCATTTGCCACCAGGAAGATAAAGAACACGACCACGTGCGCCACATGCCGGCGGTTGTCATTGGCGCGCAGCAACGGACGGATCAGCAGCATGGCCGCGCCGGTAGTCCCCATGAAGCTTGCCAGCAGGGTACCCAGCGCCAGGATGCCCGTATTGAGCCGCGGTGTCCCGTGCAGGTTGCCGCGCACGCAGATGCCGCCCGCGACGATATAGAGCGAAGCGATCAGCGAGATGAAGGGGATGTACTCGGCGAGCAGCGCATGCACCGCGCTGGCGGCGGCCGCATGCGTGCCGAACACCGCGGCGAACGGCAGCAGGAACAGCAGCCCCCAGCCCGCGGAGATCTTGCCATAGTGGTGGTGCCAGAACTTGGGCGCGAGCAGAGGCCACAGCGCGACTGACAGCAGGATGCCGGCAAACGGCAGGCCCCATAGCGGCGACAGTGCGGCCCCCTCTATGTCCGCGGCATGCGCGGCCACAGGGAAGACAGCAAAGACAGCTGCCAGCATGGTCAGCATCGGCAACGGTACGAAAGCACGTCGCATCAGGCAGGATCTCCTCGGGAATGCAGCGTTCATGGTGCATCGAGCCCCCGCAACGAACGGCGTGCGGGCTCGCACGGCAAGCCTGCAAGTGTAATCCAGACTCCTCGCGCGATCGTGCTGCGTCGCGCGTTTGCTGCGCGTTTACAGGCGATTCTTATGTCCGTTCTGCCCCATGGATCAAGCCTGCTCGACCACGATCACATGCACGCGATACGGACCATGCGCGCCCAGCACGATGGTCTGTTCGATATCACCGGTGCGCGACGGGCCGCTGATGATATTGGTCGCGCGCGGCAACTCGCCGCGTTCGCTGCGCACCAGCGCAAAGGCGTCTTCCAGACCGGCGACCACGCGCGAGCGCGGCACCACCGCGATATGCGTTTCCGGCAGCAGCGCCGCGGAGGCGAAAGTCGCCGGCCCCGATAGCAGCATCAGCGAGCCGGTCTCGGCGATCGCACAGAAGCAGCCGGTGATGCCGACCAGGTCGCCATGGTCGCGGTCG
Organism: Cupriavidus sp. L7L; assembly: GCF_004353535.1. NCBI lineage: Bacteria > Pseudomonadati > Pseudomonadota > Betaproteobacteria > Burkholderiales > Burkholderiaceae > Cupriavidus > Cupriavidus sp. L7L. The sequence goes on along the minus strand of NZ_SMNY01000020.1, from coordinate 25,329 downwards.
GCCTCGACCTCGCGCAGCGGCGGCCGGCATTCGACCGCGATGCCGGCCGCCTGCCATGGCAGCGTGCCCAGCGCATCCCATGCCACGGCGCGCTGCACCAGGTTCAGGCTGTCCAGATAACGTCGCGCTGCCGCCGGCACTTCGTCCATGGTGGCGACACGGTCGACCGTAGACGCCATGCGCTGGGCCTGCTGCACGAAGGCTTCGACGAGATCGGCGGCCGGCATCGGGCGCGGGCCTTGCGGATGGCGCGCGAGGTAATCGGCCACCGCGGCGCGTTCGCCCTGCGTGGGCTGGCGCGGCCTGCCTTGTGCGGCACGGATGCGGGCAAAGATGCGGTCGCGGGCGTCGTTGGTTTCCATAGGGCCTGGCAGTGCGGTTGGCAAGGATGCGCCGATTATAGTTGCCGCGGCATGGCACGGCGCACCGGCATCCCGCAATGCCTACTGCGCCGAGAACACCTGCCGCAGGTAGGACAGGTAGCCGACATCGTCGCACATGGTCTTTTCCGGCGTGTCCGACAGCTTGGCCACGGGCTGGCCATTGCAGCGCACCATCTTGATCACGATCTGCAGCGGCGTGTAGCCGAGATCGTTGGTCAGGTTGGTGCCGACGCCGAAGGCCAGCCGGCAGCGGCCGTGGAAGCGCTGGAACAGCTCGATCACGCGCGGCACGTCCAGGCTGTCGCTGAAGATCAGCGTCTTGGTGCGCGGGTCGACGCGGTTGGCGGCGTAATGCGCCACCATGCGCTCGCCCCAAACGATCGGGTCGCCCGAATCATGGCGCACGCCGTCGAACAGCTTGCAGAAGTACAGGTCGAAGTCGCGCAGGAAGGCATCGAAGCCATAGGTATCTGACAGCGCGATGCCAAGGTCGCCACGGTACTCGCGCGCCCAGCGTTCGAGCGCGTACACCTGCGAATCGCGCAGGCGCGGCCCCAGCGCCTGGCAGGCCTGCAGGTATTCGTGCGCCATCGTGCCGAGCGGCACCATGTTGTGCAGGCGGGCGAAATGGACGTTGCTGGTGCCGGCCAGCTGCGAACCGAGCTCGCGCCGCATGGTCAGCAGCACCTCTTCCTGCCAGTCGCGCGAGAAGCGCCGGCGCGTGCCATAGTCGGCGATGACGCAATCGGCGAATTCCGGCGGCTGCAGCAGCGCCAGCTTGTTCTCCAGCCGGCTGCGCCCGACGGCCAGGTCAGGCCGCGGCTGGGTGCGACGGAAGTAGACCTCGTTGACGATCGCCAGCACCGGCACTTCGAACAGGATGGTATGAAGCCAGGGGCCGATGATCGAGATCTCGATCTCGCCGTTGCCCTGCGGCGCCTCGCGCACCGACACGTACTTCTCGTTCAGGTGGAACAGGCCGAGGAAGTCGATGAAATCGCTCTTGATGAAGCGCAGGCCGCGCAGGTAGGCGAGTTCGTCATCGGTAAAGCGCAACTGGCACAGGTGCGCGATCTCGGCACGGATCTCATCGATATACGGCGTCAGGTCGACGCCGGCGTTGCGGCACTTGAAGCGATATTCGACCTGCGCCTGCGGAAACTGGTGCAGGACCACCTGCATCATCGTGAACTTGTACAGGTCGGTGTCGAGCAGAGACTGGATAATCATGGCTAGCCAGAAGGCGATGTGCCGGGTCAGGCTGACATGCTAACCGAGACGGCGCGCGTCCGGGGCGCTGACAGGCGTTCAAGCGCCGTCGAGGAACGGCTGCGGCGCGCGCAGGACCGGCTTGCCGGCCGTCCTGCCCTGCAGGCACCACAGCGCGCGGCCGTCGCTCCCGGGGCACGACACCAGCGTGGCGGCACTGCGCGGCACGCGTTGCGGCAGCGGCTCGGCGAAGGCGCCGTCCTCGGCAAGGATGCGCTCGGTGTAGACCGCCGCGCCCGCGCGCTCGAAGCGCAGCACCTGCATCCGGTCCCCCGGTTTCGGGTTCAACTCGGGTCCGCAAGGCATCAGGCCGGCACGGCCGCAATGGGCGATGGCATCGCCCGCGGGGGAATCGGTCACGGTGAAGTAGTCCCAGTCGAAGCCGGTCAATGCGGGCAAGGCAACCGGCGCCTCCGATCGCGCGCGCCATGCCACCAGCCGGGACACCACGCTGTCCGCCATGCCCGGCTGGACCAGGGCTTGCGCAGCGGCGGTCGGTATCATCGCCGGAAATGCCGCCAGCATCACAAGCAGGGATAGCAAGGCGGCGCGGCGGCAATCACGAAGCTGGCGTGGCATACGAATCTCCCGGCGTGGAGGCATGTGGCACTCAGGCGGCCTCATCATGCCTGCGGTTGCGCAAGCACGCCAGCGGGCCGCCATGTCTTGGATCAAAAGTACATAAAGAAATAAGAAAACTATCTGATCCAGCTATATAGACCCGCTATCCTTGCCAGAAGGCTCGGCTACAATACCGGTTCCCGAAAGGCCACGGCCGGCGCTCGTCCCGCCATACCTGCCCGCCAAGGCAGATGGAGGCGTCCGCCGGCAAGAAGCGGCCCAACAGTTTCCCATTAAAAGCCGACCCGTTTTCCTGGAACCGAAATGACTCACGTTGTCACCGAATCCTGCATCCGTTGCCGCTATACAGACTGCGTTGACGTATGTCCGGTGGATTGTTTCCGCGAAGGCCCGAACTTCCTGGCCATCGACCCGGATGAGTGCATCGACTGCGCCGTGTGCGTGGCCGAGTGCCCGGTGAACGCCATTTACGCCGAGGAAGACGTGCCGGGCGACCAGCAGCAGTTCATTGAACTGAACGCCGAACTGGCGCGCGCCTGGCCTTCCATCACCAAGACCAAGGCCCCGCTGGCCGAGGCCGAGGACTGGAAGGACACCACCGACAAGCTGCAGTACCTGGAGCGCTGAGCGCGCCAGGCTGCAAAGAAGGCCGTCCCCACGCGCTTTCCGCAATGCCGGGCACCCGCGTGCCCAACCAACGTATCAGGACGAATATGGACTTGAGCATTCCAAATCCCGTAGCCGACACGACCAAGCAGGTCGAGGGCGGCAGCCCCGCAGGCGGCCAGCCGCTCGAAATCGACGCGCTGATCGTCGGTGCCGGTCCGGTGGGCCTGTTCCAGGTGTTTGAACTGGGCCTGCTCGAAATCAAGGCCCACGTGATCGATTCCCTGAAAGTCGTTGGCGGCCAGTGCGTGGAGCTGTATCCCGACAAGCCCATCTACGACATCCCGGCCGTGCCCAGCTGCACCGGCCAGGAACTGACCGACAACCTGCTCAAGCAGATCGAGCCGTTCGAGCCCACCTTCCACCTGGGCCAGGAAGTCTCCGTGGTGGAGCGCCGTGAAGACGGCCGCTTCTTCGTCGAGACCTCGCTCGGAACCCGCTTTATCACCAAGACCATCTTCATCGCCGCCGGCGTGGGCTCGTTCCAGCCGCGTACGCTGAAGGTCGAGGGCCTCGACAAGTTCGACGGCAAGCAGCTGTTCTACCGCGTCAAGGATCCGAGCCGCTTCCACGGCCGCAACCTGGTCATCGTCGGCGGCGGCGACTCGGCGCTGGACTGGACGCTGGACCTGGTCGGCAAGGCCGAGTCGGTGGTGATGATCCACCGCCGCGACGGCTTCCGTGCCGCGCCGGCCTCGGTGGCCAAGATGAAGGAACTGTGCGAACAGATGGAGATGCAGTTCCTGGTCGGCCAGATCGGCGGCTATGAAGAGAAGGACGGCGTGCTCACCGAGATCAAGGTGACCGGTGCCGACGGCGTGACCCGCCGCCTGCCGCTGGACGACCTGCTGGTGTTCTTCGGCCTGTCGCCCAAGCTCGGCCCGATCGCCGAGTGGGGCCTGGACCTGGAGCGCAAGCAGATCAAGGTGGATACCGAGAAGTTCCAGACCAATATCCCGGGCATCTTCGCCGTGGGCGACATCAACACCTACCCCGGCAAGAAGAAGCTGATCCTGTCGGGCTTCCACGAGGCCGCGCTGGCTGCGTTCGGGGCTGCGCCGTATATCTTCCCCGAGAAGAAGATCCACATGCAGTACACCACGACTTCGCCGAAGCTGCACAAGGTCCTGGGCGTGGAATCGCCGGTGTTCGACTGATCCGGCGCTGCACGGTGCCGCAGAAAAAAGCCGCCGCAAGGCGGTTTTTTTCTGGCACAAACGAAAAACCGTCGCTATAATGCGGCCTCGCTGTTGACCACCAACGTGGGACGCAGCCAGCCAGCCGCTCCGAAGCACCTGAAGACAAACAAAATGTTGGCAAGGTGTTGACGGCAAAAAGAGAAACTGGCTATAATTTCTTTCTCAGCTGTTCCCCGATAGCTCAGTCGGTAGAGCGACGGACTGTTAATCCGCAGGTCCCTGGTTCGAGCCCAGGTCGGGGAGCCAACCGATACGGAAGCCCGGTGCAAACGCACCGGGCTTTTTCGTTTGTAGCTCGTTGAGGCTTGCGCCCGGGGCTGCCGCAGCGCCCCTGCCCTTCGCCGCCCCTGCCCTCTTCCCTCCGTTTATCCCTGCAGCGTGTTGCCCGCGGCCTTCAGCGCCACGACGATAGCCTCCGCATTGGCTTCGACCCGATGCAGCGGCCCCGCCACCGACATCCCGTAGACGACGCCGCCGAGCGACACCGGAATCGCGATGGCCCCCAGGTCCGGGAACGACTCGCCGAAGTTCGGATACCACCCCTGCGCCTGCCATTGCTGCATCGCTGCCTCGAATACCCGCAGCGAGTCCACCGTGCGCCCGGTGCGCGACGCAAAGGAAACGCCGGCCAGCAGTTCCGCGCGGCTCTCCGCGGCCATGGTGCCAAGGATTGCGCGGCCGATGGAATTGACATGCGCGTCGCGCAGTTCGCCCGGCGCGGCGATATAGCGCACCGGGTTGGCGGACTCGCGCACCTCCAGGTAGAGCACGCGGCCGTCGTCCTGCAGCTTGCCAAAGATCACGGTTTCGCCGGTGTCATCGCGCAGCGACTCCAGCACCGGCTGCACCCGTTCGAGCAGCGGGTCGTTGCGCGCGATGCGCTGGGCGATATCGAGTAACCGCCGCGTGGGGTAATAACCCTGGCGGCGGCCGGTTTCGTACAGGTAGCCCAGCGACGCCAGCGTGCGGATCAGCCCCAGGCAGCTCGACATCGGCGCGCCGAGCAGCTTCGCCAGTTCGGTCAGCGTCAGCGAGCGCCCTTCGCGCGCATAGATCTCCATGATCTCGATCACGCGCAGCGCCGTCTTGACGCTGCCGTAGCCCGATTTTTCCGCCGCTTCGTTTTCTGCCATCGTTGGCTTCCTCGACTTCCGTGTGCTTTGGCCGGAATTGTACGCGGCGTGGGAACGGCACCCGCGGATCCCGGTGCGGCCGGATCAGGTACCGGTGCCGTCCTGCGCCTGTGGCAGACCTTCCGGCCAGCTACGGATATTGCCCGGCGTGCGCGAGAACCGCGTGGGGATGCCGACACCCCGCAGTCGCCCTTCGCTCGGATGGTCGTATTCGAACATCATGCCGGTGGCGCGCAGGTGCGGGTCATCCACCAGGCTGTCGAAATGCGGCAGCTCGCTGTGCGGGATATCGGCATCGCGCAGCAACGCCAGCCACTCCGCGGTGGTGCGCTGCGCGACGATCTCGGCCAGCGTGGCGTAGAGCGCGTCGATATTGGCGCTGCGCGCGGCTGGGGTCGCATAGCGCGGGTCGCGCGCCAGTCCGGCATGGCCTGACAGATCGAAAAAGCGCAGCCATTGCGCGCTGGTATAGGGCAGCAGCGCGAGATGGCCGTCGCTGGTGCGGTAGGGCTTGCGGTGGGCCGACATCACGCGCGGATAGCCGGCAGGGCCGAGCGGCGGCACGAAGGTCTGCCCGGCCAGCTGCTCGGTGGCGAGGAAGGACACCAGCGTTTCGAACATCGGCACCTCGATGGCCTGCCCCTGCCCCGACCGCTCGCGCTCATACAGTGCCATCGGGATCGCATAGGCGACGGTGAGGCCGGCGACCTTGTCCGCCAGGATGGTGTTCACGTACTGCGGCCCCTCGTTCGAGTTGGCGCCCTGGAACTGCGCCATCCCGCTGCGCGCCTGGATGATGTCGTCGAAGGCCGGCGCGCCGGCATACGGGCCCTCCTCCGAATAGCCATAGGCGCCGCAATAGATCAGCCGCGGATGATCCGCACGCAGCGAGGCATAGTCCAGGCCGAGCTTGCGCAACGACTGCGGCCTCACGTTGGAGACGAAGACATCGGCCGTGGCGATCAGCGACTTCAGCTCGGCCAGGTCCTCCGGCTGCTTGACGTCGAGCACGACAAACTGCTTGTTGCGGTTCAGGTTGAGGAAGCTGGCGCCCATCGCGGCGTGGCGCGCCGGCTCGGCATGGCGGAACACATCGCCGGCGGGCGCTTCGACCTTGATCACCTCGGCGCCCATGTCGCCGAGGATCTGCGTGGCGTACGGCCCCATCGCGACCGAGGTCATGTCGATCACCCGCACGCCCGCCAGTGGCCCGGTCGCGGGAGGCGCTTTGTCTTGCATCGTCACCTCCCGTTCAGTACGACTTGGGCAAACCCAGCACACGCTCGGCGATAAAGCACATGATCAGCTGCGGGCTGACCGGCGCGATGCGCGGGATATACGATTCGCGCAGCAGGCGCTCGACGCGGTATTCGCGCGAATAGCCCATGCCGCCCAGCGTCAGGATCGCGGTCTGGCAGGCGTTGTGGCCAGCCTCGGCGGCGAGGTACTTGGCGGCGTTGGCCTCGGCCCCGCAGGACTGCCCCGCGTCGTAGCGCGCGGCGGCCTTCAGCATCATCAGGTTGGCCGATTCCAGCTGCATCCACGCCTGCGCCAGCGGGTGCTGGACGCCCTGGTTCATGCCGATCGGGCGGCCGAAGACCACGCGCTCCTTGGCGTACTGCGTGGCGATTGCCAGCGCGGCGCGGCCCAGTCCGATGGCTTCGGCGGCGATCAGGATGCGCTCCGGGTTCAGGCCATGCAGGATGTATTCGAAGCCCTTGCCCTCTTCGCCGATCCGGTCTTCTTCCGGGATGTACAGGTCGTCGATGAACAGCATGTTGGTATCGACGGCGGCGCGGCCCATCTTGTCGATCTCGCGGATCTCGATGCGGCTGCGGTCCACCTTCGTGTAGAACAGCGACAGGCCTTCGGTCGATTTCTTCACCTGCTCCAGCGGCGTCGTGCGCGCCAGCAGCAGCATGCGGTCGGCCACCTGTGCGGTCGAGATCCAGATCTTGCGCCCGCTCACCGAATAGCCGCCCGGCACCTTGCGCGCGAAAGTCTTGAGCTTGGTGGTGTCCAGGCCCGCATCGGGCTCGGTCACGCCAAAGCAGGCCTTTTCCTCGCCGGCGATCAGCGGCGGCAGGAAGCGGCCCTTCTGCTCTTCGGTGCCGAACACCACCACCGGGTTCAGGCCGAACACGTTCATATGCACCGCCGACGCGCCGGTCATGCCCGCGCCCGACTGCGAGATGGTCTGCATCACCAGCGCCGCTTCCAGGATGCCGAGACCGGCGCCGCCGAATGCCTCGGGCATCGCCACGCCCAGCCAGCCGCCCTCGCACAGGGTCTTGTAGAACTCGTGCGGATAGGTGCCGGACTTGTCGAGGCGGTCCCAGTACTCCATGTCGAACTGCGTGCAGACCTGCTGCACGGCTTCGACGATCGATGCCTGTTCTTCGGAGAGATCGAAATGCATGAGATTGCCTGTCAGGTTGTTTATTCCGGCTGGATGCCCGCGTCCTTCACCAGCCGCGACCACTTCTGCAGTTCGGCCACGACAAACTGGTTCAGCTCGGCGGGCGTGCTGCCGAAGGGCTCGAAGCCCAGCGCGTGGAACTGTGCGGCATGCTGCTTGCTGGTGGCGATGGCAACCAGCTCGCGGTTGAGGCGCTCCACCACGGGCGCCGGCACGCCGGCGGGTGCGAATACGCCATTCCAGGACGTGATGTCGAAACCCTTAAGCTCGGGCGCGCTGCCGACCGGCGGCAGGTCCGGCAGCAGCGCACTGCGTTGCGCGGTGGTCACCGCCAGCGCGCGCAGCTTGCCGGCGCGCACATTGGCGATGCCCGCGGCAAAGTCGACGAACATCGCCTGCACCTGGCCGCCCATCACGTCGGTCATCGCCGGCGGCGTGCTCTTGTACGGCACGTGCAGCATCTTCAGGCCCGCCATCTTCGACAGCGTCGCGCCGGCGACGATGCCGGTGCTGTTGCCGCTCGCGTAGCTCATGCCAGGATGCGCCCTGGCGTAGTCGATGAATTCGCGCAGCGTCTTCACCGGCAATTGCGGGTTGACCACCAGCATGAACGGCAGGTTGCCCATGCGCGAGACCGGCGTGAAGTCCTTGACCGGGTCGTAGCGCAGCTGTTTCATCAGCGACGGGTTGGCCGAATGCGTGGTGTTGGTGGTCATGAACAGCGTATAGCCGTCGGCCGGCGCCTTGGCGACGAACTCGGCGGCGATAGTGCCGTTGGCGCCCGGCTTGTTGTCGACCACCACCGGCTGCTGCAGCGCTTCGCCCAGGTACTTGGCGGTCAGCCGGGCCACCGCATCGGTGCCGCTGCCGGCTGCGAACGGGACCACCAGGCGCAGCGGCCTGGACGGAAATTCATCGGCGGCCGGCGCCGGTGTTGCAAGCAGCGCGGCGGCACATCCCACCACCAGGCTGGCGAAAGCGGTCTTGAAGCACTTCACGGTCTGTCTCCTGTCGTTATATGAATTCTTGCCGTGGCGGGCCGCGTCTCAGGCGGGCCGTGTCACACGCTCGGGCGATTCCTCGTACGGTGGGGAATAGATCACCAGGATCCTGGCCGGCTCTTCGCTTACCACCGTGAACACATGCATCTCGTCCGGCGGGAAGAAGCAGCAATCGCCCGGTCCCAGTTCCTTGCGCTGGCCGCCGACTTCTGCGACGGCCCGGCCTTCCAGCACGTAGCACACCTGCTCGATGCCGGGGTGCGCGTGAGGCAGCGCGCCCTTGCCTTTCTCGATGGTGCCGTGAATCACTTCCAGGTGGCGCGAACCCACGGTCTCGGGGCCGATCAGCCGGCGGTTCAGCGTGCCGACGTGGTTGGCGGGGTGGTAGCCCTCGACCTCTTCGGCCGAGATGAAATAAACCGGGGGTTGCGGCACGCTGCTCTCCTTTGTGGATCTCGCCGTGCTGGGCGATTAATTCATATCTATGAATCTTAGTTTATACATATGAATTTAATCGTCAAACAATTTCAGGCATCTTGCGGGTTTACCGGTAGGCAGCGCTTGGGCCATCACCCGCGATTCCGGGTGGGCTGGTGGACAAGCGAAAAAATGCGGATAATTCGCGGCTTGCCGGCCTTTCCTACGGCGCCGATCGAACGCCATTCTTGACAGGTGCGTCGTATACGTGCCATAGTTACGGGCGTATAGCATTCATGGAAACCGGTACTGTCAGGCTCCAAGTTATATCCGGGCCTGGCGCTATCACCCCTGACACTGGTTGCACGGACTGAAACGTCCACATCTTTCAGGTTCGCGGGGGCGCACCGGGCACAAGCCCAGCGTGCAATACCAGTCGCTCCGGCGACAGCAGTTTCCCCCCGTGTGAACCAGCCGCTACCGCGGCAATCCCCTAAAGGACTGAATTGACTAAGATCGTCTTGAAACCCGGTGAGCCCGTTGAAGTTGCAATGCGGCGTTTCCGTCGTGCCATTCTGCAGACTGGCCTGATCGTTGAACTCAAGAGCCGTACCGCTTACGAGAAGCCGACGACCGAGCGCAAGCGCAAGAAGAAGGCCGCCGAAGCACGCCTGCGCAAGCGCCTGCGCATGCAAATGCTGCCGAAGAAGATGTACTGATTCGGGCAAGCTTCGTAAAAAAACCGCCAGTTCGCTGGCGGTTTTTTTACGCCTGCACGAAACGTGCGTCCGGGTCGCGCCCCAGGCTGGCGGCCTTTGCTGCACTGCGCCACCTGAGCGTTGCGCCGATGCCCGGCATAATGGCGGATATTGCGCCCCCTTTTGGGCGCCCACCGGACCCTGCCTTGACTGCCATCCTCGAGTTGCGCAAGGTGCGCAAGCAATACGGCGATACGGTCGTCGTCGATGACCTCGATCTCCAGGTGTTTCGCGGCCAGTGCTTTGGCCTGCTCGGCCCCAACGGCGCCGGCAAGACCACCACGCTGCGCCTGCTGCTGGGCCTGACCACGCCGATGGCCGGCACGCTGATGCTATGCGGCGAGCCCATCCCCGAGCGCGCGCCGCAGGCGCGCATGCGCGTGGGCGTGGTGCCGCAGTTCGACAACCTCGACCCGGATTTCTCGGTGATCGAGAACCTGCGCATCTTCGGGCGCTACTTCGGGCTGTCATCGACCGAGATCGAGCGCCGGGTGCCGAAGCTGCTGGAATTCGCCCGGCTGGAAAACCGTGCCGACGCGCAGGTGCGCGACCTCTCCGGCGGCATGCGCCGGCGCCTGACGGTGGCGCGCGCGCTGATCAACGATCCCGACCTGCTGGTGATGGACGAGCCCACCACCGGACTGGACCCGCAGGCGCGCCACCTGATCTGGGAGCGCCTGAAGTCACTGATGGCGAGTGGCAAGACCATCCTGCTGACCACGCACTTCATGGAAGAAGCCGAACGGCTGTGCAACTACCTGTGCGTGATCGACGGCGGGCGCAAGATCGCGGAAGGCAAGCCGCACGAGCTGATCGACAGCCAGATCGGCTGCGATGTGGTCGAGGTCTACGGCGATGAACTGGGCACGCTGCGCGGCACGCTGACACCGCTGGCGCAGCGCACCGAAATGAGCGGCGAGACGCTGTTCTGCTACGTGCGCGAGCCCGCCCCGCTGCTGGCGGCGCTGCACGGCAAGAACGGCGTGCGCTACCTGCACCGCCCGGCCAACCTGGAGGACGTGTTCCTCAAGCTGACCGGCCGCGAGATGCGGGACTGAACCAGGGACTGACATGAGCGAACAGGACCCCCGCACCGACACCTCCGACACCTCCGACACCTCCGACACGCCCGCCATCGCCACCCGGAGCGCTGGCCCGGCCGCGCGCCAGACCTATCCACAGCCGCTGCTGCCACGCAACATGCGCAACTGGATGATGGTCTGGTACCGCAACTACCTGGTGTGGAGGAAGCTGGCCATCCCGTCGATGATCGGCAACCTGGCCGATCCGATGATCTACCTGTTCGGCCTCGGCCTCGGGCTGGGGCTGATGGTGGGCCAGGTCAACGGCGTGTCGTACATCGCCTTCCTCGCCGCCGGCACCACCGCATCGAGCGTGATGATGTCGGCCAGCTTCGAGTCGATGTACTCCGCCTTCTCGCGCATGCACGTGCAGCGCACCTGGGAAGCGATCATGCACGCGCCGCTGACATTGGGCGACGTGGTGCTGGGCGAGATCTTCTGGGCGGCCAGCAAGGCGGTGCTGTCGGGCCTGGCGATCATGCTGGTGGCGGCCGCGCTGGGCTATGCGCAAATGCCGGGCGCGCTGCTGGCGCTGCCGGTGATCGTGCTGGCCGGCATTGCCTTCGCCGCGCTGGCGATGATCGTCACCGCGCTGGCGCCCAGCTACGACTTCTTTATGTTCTACCAGACGCTGGCGATGACGCCGATGCTGCTGCTGTCGGGCGTGTTCTTTCCGGTGGAGCAATTGCCCGAAGGCGTGCAGGCGGCCACCAGGCTGCTGCCGCTGGCGCACGCGGTCGATCTGATCCGGCCGCTGATGCTGGGCCGGCCCGTGGAAGGCGCCAGCCTGCATCTTGCCGTGCTCGCAGCCTATGCGGTGGCCGCGCTGGTGGTTTCGCTGGTGCTGCTGCGCCGGCGGATGTTGCGCTGAGGTTGCACGCGCGGGCTCAGGCGCTGCCCACCAGCTTGAGCCCGATTGCCCACACCACTTCGAACAGCCCTGCCAGGGCCAGCAGTGTCCATGCCATACCGAAATTTCCCGTTGCAGCGTACCGTGCGCAACGATAGCGGAGAACCCGCCACCTTGCAGCGCGTTGCCTTGGCGTTGGGAGCCGCGTTGGCTACCTTTTCGCTGGGCGGCTGCATGGTGATGGCCGTGGGTAGTGCCGCGGTTTCGACCGTGGCAACCGTCGGTTCCGCCGCGGTCAGCGTGGCCTCGACCGCAGTAGGTACTACCTACGACATCACCGCTGCCGGCGTGAAAGCGGTGGCCGGCAGCGACGATCCGCCGCCGGCGCAGGAAGCACCGTAAGCGCGGGCAGCCTCGCAGGCTGTCTTACTCGCCCAGGCCGCGCAGCAGGTCGGCCTTCAGGTCCTCGACCGATTCCAGCCCCACCGCCAGCCGGATCAGCCCTTCGCCCACGCCTGCGGCCGCCTTGGCCTCCGGGCTCACGCGTGCATGCGTGGTGGTGTACGGGTGCGTGATGGTGGTGCGGGTATCGCCCAGATTTCCGGTGATCGAGCACAGACGCGTGTTGTCGATCACGCGCCAGGCGTTGGCGCGCTGCTGCTCGGGCGTGGCGCCCTTCAGCTCGAACGAAACGATCGCGCCGCCACCGCTCTGCTGACGCATGGCAATCTCGTGCTGCGGGTGCGACTGCAGCGCCGGGTGGAACACGCGCGCCACGGCCGGATGCGACTCCAGGAACTGCGCCAGCGCCAGCGCGCTGGACGAATGGCGCTCCATGCGGATCGCCAGCGTCTCCATGCCCTTGAGCAGTACCCACGCGTTGAACGCCGACAGCGTCGGGCCGGCGGTGCGCACAAACGGGAACACCTTGCCCATGATGAAATCGTGCGAGCCCAGCACCGCGCCGCCCAGCACGCGGCCCTGGCCATCGATATGCTTGGTGGCGGAATGCACCACGATGTCGGCGCCGAACTTCATCGGCTGCTGCAGCGCGGGCGAGCAGAAGCAGTTGTCGACCACCAGCAGCGCATTGGCGTTGTGGGCAATGTCCGCCACGGCCGCGATGTCGGCCACTTCGGTCAGCGGATTCGACGGCGTCTCCAGGAAGAACAGCTTCGTGTTCGGCCGCACCGCCGCGCGCCACGCCTCGAGGTCGGTCGGATCGACAAAGGTCGTCTCCACGCCGAACTTGCCGAAGATATTGTTGAACAGCGTCATGGTCGAACCGAAGATCGCGCGCGAGCTGACCAGGTGATCGCCCGCCTGCATCGACGACAGCACCACCGACAGGATCGCGCTCATGCCCGACGCCGTGGCCATGCAGGCCTGCGCCCCTTCCAGCGCGGCCAGCCGCGACTGGAACATCGACACGGTCGGGTTGGTGAAGCGTGAATAGGTGAAGCCCTCTTCCGAGTTGGCAAAGCGTTCGGCGGCCTCGGCGGCGCTGTTGAAGCAGAAGCTCGAGGTCAGGTAAATGGCCTCGGAATGCTCCATGAACTCGCTGCGCAGCGTGCCGGCGCGCACGCCAAGGGTATCGATGCCGAGCGATTCAGGATTGAGCGGTTCGTTCATGCTGGTGGCGCGGTCGTACCCGCGCGAATGCAATGGTTGCGGCCCGCCGCGGCAAGGCGGCCGGCCATGAAAAAAGCCCGTGCGATCGGATGGTCGGATCGACGGGCTTGCTGTTCTGCGGCGGCCTTCGGCAGGCTGTGGCGATGGGTGGACGCGTTGCGCAGCACTGTGCGCATTGGCGAATCTTGCCGGCCACCATCTCTTTAGCTGTTTCGGGCTGGACCCGCGTCCGCAAGCTGACTATCAAATCGACGCCCGGCCATGTTACGGCCGGGCGTCGCATCCGTCAACGAACGGACATGCCGCGGGACAGGCTTGCGGCTTACTCGTTGTTGCCCGAGCGCTGCAGGTGCAGCGCCGAGCGCTCGGTGTCGGCCGCGGTGCCGTCGCGGTCGGCCTGGCTGCGCGCGGTTTCCAGGCGGTCCAGGTAGGCCTCGTCGATATCGCCGGTGACGTAGCGGCCATCGAAGCACGAAGCATCGAAGTCCTTCAGCGCCGGATTGATGTCGCGCACCGCCTGCTTCATCGCTTCCACCTCCTGGTACACGAGCTTGTCCGCGCCGATGATCTTTGCGATCTCTTCGTGCGTGCGGCCGTGCGCCACCAGTTCACTGCGGGTCGGCATGTCGATGCCGTACACGTTGGGGAACTTCACCGGCGGCGCGGCCGAGGCGAAGATCACCTTGTTGGCGCCGGCGTCGCGCGCCATCTGCACGATCTCGAACGAGGTGGTGCCGCGCACGATCGAGTCATCGACGATCAGCACGTTCTTGCCCTTGAACTCGACGCCCATGGCATTGAGCTTCTGGCGCACCGACTTCTTGCGCACTGCCTGACCGGGCATGATGAAGGTACGGCCGACGTAGCGGTTCTTGAAGAAACCTTCGCGGTAGTTCACGCCCAGGCGGTTGGCCACCTGCATCGCGGCCGGGCGGCTGGAGTCGGGGATCGGCATCACCACGTCGATGTCGCCGGCCGACACTTCCTGGCGGATCTTCTCGGCCAGGTAGTCGCCCATGCGCAGGCGCGCGTCGTAGACCGGTACGCCATCGATGCACGAATCCGGGCGGGCCAGGTAGACGTACTCGAAAATGCAGGACGTCAGCGCCGGGTTGTCGGCGCACTGCTTGCTGTAGAGCTTGCCGTCCAGGTCGATGAAGATGGCCTCGCCCGCAGCCACGTCGCGCTCGAACTTGTAGCCGATGCCTTCCAGCGCCACCGATTCGGAGGCAACCATCCACTCCTTGCCCGACGGCGTCTCGACGCTGCCCAGGCACAGCGGGCGGATGCCGAACGGATCGCGCACCGCCAGCATGCCGTAGCCGGCGATCTGCGCCGCGATGGCGTACGAGCCGCGCACGCGGCGGTGCATGCCCGCAACGGCCTTGAAGATGGTTTCCGGGTCCAGCGCCATGCCGTTGCTGGCGCGCTGCAGCTCGTCGGCCAGCACGTTCAGCAGCACTTCGGTGTCGGAGTGGGTGTTGATATGGCGACGATCGCGGCGGAACATTTCCTCGCGCAGCTGTTGCCAGTTGGTCAGGTTGCCGTTATGCGCCAGGATGATGCCGTACGGGGCGTTGACGTAGAACGGCTGCGCCTCTTCCTCGCTCGAGGCCGAGCCGGCGGTCGGGTAGCGCACCTGGCCGATGCCCGCGGTGCCCGGCAGGCCGCGCATGTTGCGGGTACGGAAGACGTCGCGCACCAGGCCGTTGGCCTTGTACATGTGGAAAGTACTGCCGTTGGCGGTGGCGATGCCGGCAGCATCCTGTCCGCGGTGTTGCAACAACAGCAGGCTGTCGTAAATCAGTTGGTTGACAGGCGTGGCTGAAACCACACCGACGATACCGCACATGCCAAGCTCCCAGGAAAGGCTTTGAATCAGGGGGCGCAGCCTGGTCCGGCTAACCTTCCGGACCGCAAGGCCTGCGTACTACTGGCCGGGCACCATGCCCGGCTTCATGTCATGTCTTGACGTACTTCGCCAGCTCCGGCGGCAGCCATGGCTTTACCGATTCCATGGCCTGCATCACATAGGGGCGGCTCACCGCATCGCGCCAGAACGGTTCTTCCGGCAATTTCGTCAGGCTGGCGAGCGTCACCATCACCATCACCAGCAGCGCGCCGCGCAGCAATCCGAACACCAGCCCGAGCCCGCGGTCCGCCGGCTTGAGGCCCGTGCTCTCCAGCAACTGCCCGACCACCATGCCGGCCAGCGACGCCCCGAGCACGGTGCCGATCAGCAGCACCACGAAACCCAGCGCGTGGCGTGCCAGCTCGCCGCCGGGCAGCGACTCGGGCATCCAGCCCGCGGCCACCGCGCCGTAGCGGAACGCGACCCAGAACGCCACCACCCAGCCGATCAGCGACAGCACCTCGCGCACCAGGCCGCGCAGCACGCCCAGCGCGCCCGAGGCCAGCAGGATGAAGACCACGGCGTAGTCGAAGAAAGTCGGCTGCATCGTTGCTCGCTGCCGCGCCCATGCGCCAGGCAGCGCTAGCCCTTACTGTTCGATTACCTTCGAGGTCAGGCCCGCCGCGCGCACGCGCTTGTCGGCGGCATCGGCGGCGTCGCGGTCGCTGAAGGGACCGGCGCGCAGCAGGATGCGCTCGCCGTCGGCCAGCACTTTCTTTTCCACATAGGCCGGCACCTTGCTCGCCTTGAGCTTGGCCAGCCAGGTCTTCGCCTTCTCTTCCGACGAGAACGCGCCGATCAGGATCAGGTACTTGCCGCTGCCCTGGGGCTTGGCCTCAGGCTTGGCTTCGGGCTTAGCGTCGGGCTTG
Source organism: Cupriavidus sp. L7L (assembly GCF_004353535.1). Lineage (NCBI taxonomy): Bacteria > Pseudomonadati > Pseudomonadota > Betaproteobacteria > Burkholderiales > Burkholderiaceae > Cupriavidus > Cupriavidus sp. L7L. The sequence goes on along the minus strand of NZ_SMNY01000020.1, from coordinate 9,157 downwards.
GCCTCGGCGCGCTGAATGGGCTTGTCGGCGGGCTTGTCCGCCGTATTGACGATTTCCTCGCCGGCATCGAGCGCCGCCGCGTCGCTGCGGGCCGCCGGCGCCGGCGGCAGCGGGTCGGCCTTGCGCGGCTCGACGCGGGGCTTGCTGCTGCCCTGCCCGCCGCTCACCTTGACCGCGACATCGTCGGCCACCGGGCGCGGCTTGGTCTCGAACACGATCGGCAACACGATCACCGCGGCCACCACCAGCACCACGGCGCCGATCAGGCGGCGGCGCGCGCGCTGCTTCTGCGGGAATTCAGGGTCCAGCGTGTCGTCGGCATATTCGTCGGCGAGACGGCGCGACGAGGCGATGCCTGCACCGGGGTCGTTGCGCTGGCGGCGCGCACGCTCCGGTGCCGGGTCGTTGCCCTTGCGGGAAGAAAACAGCGAAAGCAGGCCCATAGATTGGTTCGGTGCGACAGCCCCTTCAGGCAGGGGCCGGTCGTTGCGTTTGCCGCTCAGTGCCAGGTCAGTTGGCTTGGGTGGCCCGGTAGGCCATCACGCCGGCGACGGTATAGAACGATCCGAAGACCAGAATTCTATCATTCTCGGTCGCTCTCTCCATGGCGTCGCGGAATGCCGCCTCCGGACTGGAAAAGCAGGCGGCGGTGGCGTCGGGGCCGGCGCGGAAACCGCCCCCCTCAAGTGTCGCCAGCACGTCGGCGGCGCTGGCGGCGCGCTCGGTCGGCAGGTCGCACAGGCACCAGTGGTCGACCTTGTCGGCCACATGCTGCAGCACGCCGGCAATATCCTTGTCCTGCATCGCGCCGAACACCGCATAGGTGTAGCGGAAGAAGCCCATGTTCTCCAGGTTCTGCCCCAGCGTGGCGGCCGCATGCGGATTATGCGCCACATCGAGGATCACCGCGGGCCGTCCCGGCAGCACCTGGAAGCGTCCCGGCAGCTCGACGAACGCCAGCCCGTTGCGCACTTCCTGCGCGCTCACCGGCAATTGCGGGCGCATGGCCTGCAGCGCGGCCAGCACGGCGGCGGCGTTCAGCAGCTGGTTGGCGCCGCGCAGCGCGGGGTAGCCCAGGCCATTGAGCTTGCGCCCGCCACCGCTCCAGTCCCATTGCTGGCGTTCCTGGCCCTTGGCCGCGTGGAAGTGGAAATCGCGGCCCACCAGCCACAGCTCGGCGCCGATGGCCTCAGCATGCGCCACCAGCGACTTGGGCGGCACCGGGTCGCCGCAGACCGCCGGCACGCCCGGGCGGAAGATGCCGGCCTTTTCAAAGCCGATTTCCTCGCGCGTGTTGCCCAGGTACTGGGTGTGGTCGATATCGACGCTGGTGACGATGGCGCAGTCGGTATCGATCACATTGGTCGCATCCAGGCGGCCGCCCAGCCCGACTTCGAGGATGATCGCGTCCAGGCCGGAAGCCGCGAAGAAATGGATGATCGCCAGCGTGGTGAACTCGAAGTAGGTCAGGCTGACCGGGTCGGCAAAGCTGTTGCGCGCGCGCTCGACCGCCTCGAAGTGCGGCAGCAGCTGCGCGTCGGTCGCCATCTCGCCATTGAGGCGCGCCCGCTCGTTGAACGAGATCAGGTGCGGCGAGGTATGGCAGCCCACCTTGTAGCCCGCCTCCAGCAGGATGCGCTCAAGCATGGCGCAGGTCGAACCCTTGCCGTTGGTGCCACCCACGGTGAAGACCGTGGCGTCGATGCGCAGCCCGAGGGCTTCCTTGACGCGCGTGATGCGCGTCAGGCCCATGTCGATGCCCACGGGGTGGGCGGTTTCGAGATGGGTAAGCCATTCGGGCAGCGTATGGAAGACAGGCATTTCAGGTGTGCGAGGAAAGCGTTTGCTACCAGATTCGGGCAGGCGGGCGCAAAGTCAAGTGCCGGCGCCGCTGGCGTCCAGAAAAGGCGAAAGGCGCGTCAACCACCCGCGCCTTCGGTACAGCGATATTTGCGGCGTTATGCCACCGCGTCGGCCGGCTGCTTCTGCAGCAGCGCCAGCAGCTGCGCCAGTTCGGCGCGCATCTTGCGGCGATCGACGATCATGTCGACGGCGCCCTTCTGCAGCAGAAATTCCGAGCGCTGGAAGCCTTCCGGCAGCTTCTCGCGCACGGTCTGCTCGATCACGCGCGGGCCGGCAAAGCCGATCAGCGCCTTGGGCTCGGCGATCACCACGTCGCCCAGGAAGGCGAACGAGGCCGACACGCCACCCATGGTCGGGTCGGTCAGCACGCTGATGAACGGCAGCTTGCTCGCGCTCAGCTGGTTCAGCATGGCCGTGGTCTTGGCCATCTGCAGCAGCGACAGCAGGCTTTCCTGCATGCGCGCGCCGCCGGTGGCGGTAAAGCAGATGAACGGCACCTTCTGCTCGAGCGCGGCCTGCGCGCCGCGCACGAAGCGCTCGCCCACCACCGAGCCCATCGAGCCGCCCATGAACTCGAACTCGAAGCAGCTCGCCACCACCGGGATGGTGTGGATGGCACCGCCCATCACCACCATGGCGTCGGTCTCGCCGGTCTCGTCCATGGCCGCCTTGATGCGGTCCGGATACTTCTTCGAGTCCTTGAACTTGAGCGCGTCGACCGGCACGATCTCCTGGCCGATCTCATAGCGGCCTTCGGCGTCCAGCAGCGCGTCCAGGCGCGCACGCGCGTTGATGCGCATGTGGTGGTCGCACTTGGGGCAGACGTGCAGGTTGGCCTCGACGTCGGTCCGGTACAGGGTGGACTCGCACGACGGGCACTTGACCCACAACCCCTCCGGGATACCCTTGCGGGTGCGGGGGTCGGTCTGTTGAATCTTGGGGGGCAGGAGTTTATCCAACCAGCTCATGAAAGCTCCTTTCGGATAGCTGCGCGCCGCCGGCAAACCCTGTGTCAGGGCGAACTTCGGCAGGTGGCAGGGAATCAACCCGCGAATTTACCACGGCGGGCCCGTGACCTCGAAGCGCGGCGCGCGTATTGGGCACGCCACGTCACTTCTTGATTCCTGCCAGGCAGTGATTAGGTTACTTTGCGTCCAGCGCCTGGCGGATCTCCGCGATAAACGCCTGCAGCGTTGCCACCGCCTGCTCGCGCGGCGTGTCTTCCAGCAACTGCACCAGGCGGCTGCCGATCACAACCGCGTCGGACACGCTGCCGATCGCGCGCGCGGTCTGCGCGTCGCGGATGCCGAAGCCCACGCCCACCGGCAGGTTGGCGTGCTGCTTGATCAGCGGCAGGCGCGACGCCACGCTGTCCAGGTCGATCGATGCGGAGCCGGTCACGCCCTTGAGCGAGACATAGTAAAGATAGCCGCTGGCGACCTTGGCCACCGCCTCGATGCGCGCATCGGTGGAGGTCGGCGCCAGCAGGAAGATCGGGTCCATGCCATGGTCGCGCATCAGCGCGGCGAACGACTCGCACTCCTCGGGCGGATAGTCGACCACCAGCACGCCATCCACGCCGGCCGCGCTCGCGGCCTTGGCAAAGGCCTCTTCGCCCATGCGCTCGATCGGGTTGGCGTAGCCCATCAGCACCACCGGGGTCTCGGCATTGGCCTGGCGGAACTCGCGCACCCACTGCAGCACCTGGGTCAGCGACACGCCCTGCGCCAGCGCGCGCTCGGAGGCGCGCTGGATCACCGGGCCGTCGGCCATCGGGTCGGAGAACGGCACGCCCAGCTCGATCACGTCGGCGCCGCCCGCCACCAGCGCGTGCATCAGCGCCACGGTCAGGCCGGGCTCGGGATCGCCGGCGGTGATGAACGGAATCAGGCCCTTTTTCTGCTGCGCGGCCAGTGCCGCGAACGTCTTCTGGATACGGGACATATCAGGGAATCAGGTGAGGCCGCGGCGCCGGCGAGGCGTCGTCGTTGGCGGCGGCCGGGGTTGGGGTGACGTCAGGCTCGATCGCGGGCATGGCTTGCGCGGCCGCGGCCACGCGCCCGCACGCCACCTGCACGTACTCCGGGTTGATCTCGTAGCCGACAAAGCGGCGGCCGTGGCGCAGGCACGCCACCGCGGTGGTGCCGCTGCCCGCGAACGGGTCCAGCACCAGGCCGCCCGGCGGGCAGCTCGACAGCACCATGCGCTCGACGATTTCCAGCGGCTTCTGCGTCGGGTGGTTGGCGCGTTCGGGGTCCTGCCGGTGGATGCGCGAGATGCTCCACAGGTCCTTGGGGTTGTAGCCCACCTCCAGCCACTTCTTGCCCTCGAAGCGCGGACGGCTGCGCGCCTTCTTGGTCTCGGGGTCGTACGGGATGCGGACCGGGTCGAGATCGAAGTAGTAGTCGCGCGCCTTGGCAAAGAAGCCGATGTTGTCGTGCACCGACGAGAACTTGCGCGTGGTGCCGCCCATGCTGGGCACGCGGCGGTCCCAGATGATCTCGTTGATCATCGTCAGGCGCCGCTTGAGCATCACGAACAGCTCCGGCGAGTACTGCCAGGTGCAGAACAGGTAGAGCGTGCCCTTGGGCGCGAGCTTGGGCACGACCGCGTCCATCCAGCGCTCGGACCAGTCCAGGTAGGCCTGGCCCGACAGCAGGTCGGAATCGTTGCCGTAGTCCTTGCCCAGGCCGTACGGCGGATCGGCGACGATCAGGTCGACCGAGCCGTCCGGCAGGCGGGCAATGCCCTCGAACATGTCTTCCTGGAACAAGTGCAGCGGCGGCGCGTCAATCGCGCCAGGCAAGCAGTCGGGCCCGCCGACGGCAAGGCCCTGGGGGTGGGGCAGCGCGCGCATCAGAGCTTGAGCCCCGCGCGCTCGGCCACGGTATGCATGTCCTTGTCGCCGCGTCCGGACAGGTTCACCAGCAGCAGCTTGTCCTTGGGCAGCGTGGGCGCCAGTTTGCACGCGTAGGCGATCGCATGGCTCGATTCCAGCGCCGGGATGATGCCCTCGATGCGGCAGCAGTCGTGGAAGGCCTTGAGCGCTTCCTCGTCGGTGATCGGCACGTACTGCGCGCGGCCACTGTCCTTGAGCCAGGCATGCTCGGGGCCGACGCCGGGGTAGTCCAGGCCGGCCGAGACCGAATGCGTCTCGATGATCTGGCCGTTGTCGTCCTGCAGCAGGTAGGTGCGGTTGCCGTGCAGCACGCCAGGCGTGCCGCCGGTCAGCGAAGCCGCGTGGCGGCCAGTGTCCAGGCCATCGCCGGCGGCTTCCACGCCGATCAGCTGCACGTCCTGGTGCTCGATGTACGGGTAGAAGATGCCCATGGCATTGGAGCCGCCGCCCACGCACGCGATCACGGCATCCGGCTGGCGGCCGGCCAGCTCGGGCATCTGCACCTTGGCCTCCTCGCCGATCACGCACTGGAAGTCGCGCACCATCATCGGGTACGGGTGCGGGCCGGCCACGGTGCCGATGATGTAGAAGGTGTTCTCGACGTTGGTGACCCAGTCGCGCATGGCTTCATTGAGCGCGTCCTTGAGGGTGCGCGAGCCGCTTTCCACCGGCACCACGGTCGCGCCCAGCAGTTTCATGCGGTAGACGTTGGCGGCCTGGCGCTTGACGTCCTCGGCGCCCATGTAGACCACGCATTCCATGCCGAAGCGGGCGGCGATGGTGGCCGTGGCCACGCCGTGCTGCCCTGCCCCGGTCTCGGCGATCACGCGCGGCTTGCCCATGCGCTTGGCCAGCAGCGCCTGGCCGATGACGTTGTTGATCTTGTGCGCGCCGGTGTGGTTCAGGTCTTCGCGCTTGAAGTAGATCTGCGCGCCGCCGAGGGTCTCGCTCCAGCGCTGCGCGTGGTAGATCGGCGACGGGCGGCCGACGAAGTGCTTCAGCTCGCGGCGGAATTCGGCATCGAACTCCGGATCCTTTTGGTAGTGCGCATAGGCTTCGCGCAGTTCGTCCAGCGCGTGGACCAGCGTCTCGGAAACGAAGGTGCCGCCATAGGGGCCGAAATGGCCACGGGAATCGGGCAGGTCGTACATGTCTGGGCTCTTTGAATCAGCGGCCTTGCCTTGGCTCGGCAAGGCTCGCCTGGTTGACTGGGTGTGCGATGCCCGCCCTGGAACTGCGGGGCGCGGTCTGCGGAAGGGATCGGGCTTCGGCCCGGTTCATCCTGCGCAGGCGCAGCGGACAGCGCGCACGAACTCGGCAATGCGGGCGTGGTCTTTCACGCCCTTGGCGGCCTCTACCCCGCTGCTGACGTCCACAGCGTAGGGCCGCACGCGTTCAATCGCGCCAGCGACGTTTTGCGCGTTCAACCCACCACTCAAAACGATGCGAGGAGCGCCGCTTGCGTTCGGGTTGCCGGTTGCCGGAACCGGAGGATTGGGCGGAAGCCATGCCGGAGGAATCAGGGTCCAGTCGAAGACGTGGCCGCCACCGCCGTAGCCTTCGACGAAGGCATCGAGCAGCAAGGCAGCGGCATCACGGTATTGGTCGGCAAATTCTACCAAATCGAGCCCCGGACGGACACGGGCGGCGCGCAGGAACGGCAGCCGGCAGCGCTGGGCGGCCTGGGTGCAGAACTGCGGGGTTTCGTCGCCGTGCAGCTGCAGCAGCGTCAGCGGCACGCGCTCGGCCACGTGGGCGATGTCTTCCAGTTCGGCGTTGACGAACAGTCCCGTCACCGCGACGAACGGCCCGGCGGCCTCGGCCAGCGCCGCGGCTTGCGCCACGTCGACGTAGCGGGGGCTCTTCGGGTAGAACACCAGCCCGATCGCGTCCGCGCCGGCGTCGACGGCGGCGCGCACGTCGTCTTCGCGGGTCAGGCCGCAGATCTTGATGCGGGTGCGCTGCGGCAGGTGCGCCGCACTGCCCTCAGGCTGCGTCATCGAACACTCCATGGAACAGGCTCGCGGACGGGTCGGCCGCGGGGATCGGGTAAGCATCAGGATACTTGACCCCGACCAGGTAGAGGCCATCCGGCATGAACGTGGGCGCCGCCAGCTTGCGGTCGCGCCCGGCGAGCACCTGCGCGAGCCACTGCGGCGGGTAGCGGCGCCGGCCCACCGCCACCAGGCAGCCCATCAGGTTGCGCACCATATGGTGCAGGAAGGCGCTGGCGCGAAAGCGCAGGAACACCCAGTTGCCGTCGTCGCGGATGGTGACGTCGTACATGGTCTTGACCGGCGACTTGGCCTGGCATTCGGCGGCGCGGAACGCGGAAAAGTCGTGCTCGCCGATCAGGTGCGCCGCGGCTTCGCGCATGGCGTCCACGTCGAGGCGTTGTCCGGGCGGCAGCATCTGGTAGCCGGCGCGGCCATGAACCATTGGCACCCGGTGCGGACCGGTGTAGAGCGCGTAGTAGTACATGCGCTCATAGGCCAGGAAGCGGGCATGGAAGCCTTCGTCGACCGGCAGCGCCCACTGCAGCGCGATCGACCGCGGCAGGAAGGCATTGACGCCACGCACCCAGGAGAAGGGCTCGCGTTCCAGCCCGGTATCCAGGTGGATCACCTGCCCCAGCGCGTGCACGCCGGCATCGGTGCGCCCCGCCACGGTGGTCAGCAGGCGCACGCCGGCAAAGCGCTCGATGGCGTCTTCGAGGTGATCCTGCACGGTATTGCGGTGCGGCTGCGACTGCCACCCGGAAAAGGCGGCGCCGTCGTAGTGCAGGCCAAGTGCGATGCGGTTCATGTCAGGGGAAAAAGCATGGCGGCGAGCAGGCGATGCGCGCCGGAAAAGCAAATGCGCCGGAAGGGACGCTTCCGGCGCATCGCTTCAGGCCGCGGCAGCGCGTGCCGCGGCGGACCGTCAATGATAGCTCAGGCCACTTCCAGCAGCAGCGAACGGGCCTCGGCCTGCAGCGGGTCCTGCGACTGCTCGACCACTTCCTGCAGCAGCTCGCGGGCCCCTTCCTTGTCGCCGATCTCGATATAGGCGCGTGCCAGGTCGAGCTTGATCTGCATGTCGCGCCCGCCGTCGAAGCCATCGGTCGACAGCGTGCTGGGCGAAACGCCGCGGGCCGTGTCGGGATTGGTTTCGTCCGGTACACGCGACAGGTCGATCGGCGCAGCCAGCTTGCCGTCGCGCAGCAGGGTGGTCGCTGGCAGCGGCGCGAAAGCCTCGTCCGCCGCGGCCGGCGCGTCACTGTTGGCCGACGGCCCACTGCCCAGGTCCAGCGAAAGGGCCGACATGTCGAACTCCAGCGGCCGCGAGCGCGTCGGCGTGTCCAGGCGCGGCACGTCGTGCACGTGCTCGTCCGCCAGCGGGTCGCTGGCACGGGCCGGGAAGTCCAGGTCCAGTCCGCCGTCCAGGCGCACCGCCGGCTCGGTCGGGTCCGAATCCGCACCGAACATCATTGCCGCCGACGCCGGCGCCACGATCGGGTCGCCCGCCGCGGGCGCCGGGAAGGCGTCCAGCGGCAACGCCAGGTCGCCCAGCGAGGGCTCCAGGCGCGGGATCGAAGCCGGATCCTGCGACGGGTCCTGTGTGCGCCACTGGTCCGTCGCCGGCGAGGCCGTATCCGGACCCGCGGCCTCCGGCGTCACCGCCAGGTACATCGCGTTGCCCGGCTCGAGCGCGCGCCCCATTTCCGCTGCCTTCAGCCATTCCGCACCGTGCCCGCCGGTCTGGGCGAACATTTCTTCTGCTATCACGCGGAAACCTTCCACATCCTGTCTGTTGCTGTAAATCTCCAGGAGCTTGAGCCGCACCGACTGCTGCTCCGGGCTCTTCTCCAGGGCTTCGCGCAGGATTTCCTCCGCCTGCACATCGCGCCCGTAGGCGATATAGACCTCGGCCTCGGCGATCGGGTCGACCTCGTTGGCTTCCGGCGTGTTGTTGCCGATGCGGAAGTCGGCACCGAACACGCTGTGCTGCGAGGTATCGACACTCTGGCCGCCGGCGGCACCGAACAGCGAATTGGTGCCGGCCATCACCGTGCTTTCCTGCGACAGGATGCTGTCGCCGAAGCCGGTCGCCTCGCCTTCCTTCTGCTGGCGGCGGCGGCGATAGATCGCGTAGACGCCGAGCAGCGCCACCACCAGGCCGCCGCCGGGCAGCAGCAGCGGGTTGGCCAGCAGGCCGTCAAGGAACGACGGCTCCTGCACCGGTGCGGGCGGGGCCACCACGGGCGGCGCCGGCTTGGCTGCCGGGGCCGATGCCGGCGCGGCAGCCGCTGCTGCGGCCTGCGGCGCCGAAGCCCCGGCGGCTGCCACCGCCGGCGCTGCGGCAGCAGCGGCACTGGCGGCGGCATCCGGCACGGCGGCGGCAGTGGCTGCTGCC